>CALLJA010000274.1 GCA_938008865.1 uncultured Anaerolineales bacterium | reverse complement strand
GCTGTCGAACGCCGTATCGAACTGGTCGAGATCATCCCTGGCAAGGGCAGCGGGCAACTCAAGAAAAAGGTGCTGCGCTTCCTCAACCAGGGGCACATCAAAAAGCTATATCACCGTGTCGAAAAAGACGACAAGAATTTCGGACGAATCTTCATCCACTTCAAGCATTAGGAAACATCGAAGCCATGTTCAAGAACATCCTTGAGAACCTGAAGATACATTTTCAGGAAGAAAGTCTGCCCGAGCGTGGCAGGCGTATGGCCCCCGCTGCGCTCTATGGCGCATTGATCGCCAGCGCCTACACCTTTGCGCTGGCCTTCGTCAACGTGTATACCTTTCCCAAACTGCCTTTGGGTGTGGATTGGCCGCGCACGCTGGGAATGTGGGTCGGATTCAGCGCGGCGGCGGCCTTGTTCGGGGCGGTCGCGGCCTGGTTCACCGAAGAGAGCGAGGGCATCGTGGGCGGCGGACTGGTCCTCACAGCGTTGATGGCGGTCATATTCCTGCTCTACACGGGCGCGCGCAACAGCACGCTGACGCTGCAATCCATCATCACCGCCCTGCCGCTGGCGGGTGTGTGCATGTTGGGCGCGTGGGGCTTCCGTTGGATGGCGCGCCGCCACCTGGAGATCGCGCGCGAAGGGCAGGCCGACCTGCGCCGCAGGCAGGCGCTAAAACATGCCCTGATCGTGTTTCTGATCGGATGGGTCCCAGGTCTGCTGGGGCGCATGGACCTGCCCGCCGAGCAAACCATCGGCCAACTGCACGAACTCCTGCAAGCTGCGCCCAGCGACCCATCGGTATGGCCGCGCCTGCCGCTGAAGAAGGTCCCGTCATTGCAGGAGCATTTCGGCGTGGACTATGTGCTCTACCCGCGCCAATCTTCGCTCTCGGTCGGCTCACTGGATGTGACCGTCCGTTTTGCAGACGGCTACGTCCTGACCTGTCTGCTGCCCATCGGCAGCGGGACGAGTTTCATCACGGACTGCTACGAAGGCGAGACGGTCCAACCCAACCCATAGCACGCCCTACTTCCATAATTTTGCCAGTTCGCCCAATGACTTGTAATACGGCTCGATGCTGGGGATGAAGTGCCGTTCGTCTTTCGCGTGCGGGCCGATGCCAGCCTGTCCCCAGACCACGGCCTGACCGCCAGGGGCGAAGCGGGCGCTGGTGCCTGGCAGTTTCTTTCCAATCCTGGGCATCTGCGCTTCGGCTCCGCTCAGCGCGGAGGACGTTTGCCGCACCGCTTCGAGCAAAGCCGCCAGCGCGGGGTTATCGGGCGAGCAGGCCACGCCGTTTTCCATGACGTTCATGCGCAGTTCGAGACCGTTCTCCGCACAATAGGCATCGATCTTCGACTTCAAGCCTTCAACGTCATCCTGCGGGATGGGACGGATCTCGACGCCCAGGATGCCCTCCGCGGCGGTGACGTTGTACACGCCAGGCGTGCCGACGTTGATGAACGGGAATTTGGCCTGTGACTGCCAGCCGTCTGCGGACTTGAGCGTGAGGTGCTGGGCAAACAATTCGTTCAGCGCTGAGCGGGCGGCGATCAACTTCTCGCTCAGGTCGCCCGTGCCCGCCACGCCGCTGTGGCCCTTCGCCCCGCGCGCCAGCACGTCGAAGCGCATCACGCCGCGATTCTCCACGCAGACCTCGCCGAAGAGTTCGTTTCCTCTCTCGCCCGTGCGTTCGCCTGCAATGAAAAGAGCGGGGACGTAGGGGCGACTTGACAAGTCGCCCTTACTCAGTTCGGCAAGGACATGCGGCGTACCCCACGATTCAGCTTCGCCGTTCTCTTCGTTGCCGACCAGCATCAACGCGATGTTCGGGTAAGGGCGACCCGACGGGTCGCCCCGACGAGCAACCATCATATCCTTCATCCACACCATGTAGGTCGCCACGACGGTCTTCATGTCTGCGGCGCCGCGGCCCCACAGGTAGTCGCCGTCGATGCGCGGGGTGAATTGCGAGTCGTCGGGCTCAGGCTCGACCACGTCGAAGTGGCCCGTCAGGAGAATTTCGCCCTCCCCCCTGCCCCCTTCGCGAAGCACCCTGGAAGGGCCCCCATTATCGGGCGAGGGGAATTTAGCATACACGGCGGGATATTTCCCATCGAAGTATTTGACTTCCAGGCCTGCGCCGCGCAGGTAGTCATCCACCAGCGAGCCCGCGCGATGGACCTCGTCCAGGCGTTCGTTCGGGCAGGCGGTGACCGACGGGATGCGGATCAACTGCTGGGCCAGGTCGAGGATCTCGCTGGTCTTGTCGGGGTAGGACACCTCGACCACGGCCTGGGTCCGCGCGCGGAAGGAGATCGGCGCCGAGGCCTGACGCGCCGCATCGCGGCTGCGCTGCAGGAACTCCGTGACCTTGGACGCGTCCGCGCCAAGCGAGCCGTAATTGGCGGCAATGCGCTCCACATCCGCTTTGACCTGCACCTCGCGCTCGTAGAACAGCTCGCGCAGCAGGGTCAGCGGAACCTCGTCGTTGCCGCCCAGTTCCAGGTGCAGGCGGGCGCGGATTCTTTCGGCGGTATTGCGTCCGCCCTCGGACATTTCCACCAGCGGGGTCAGGTCTTCCCACCAGCCGAGCGCCTCGGCCAATGGCTTGACCTCGCCCAGGGTCCACTTGAGGAAGGCGCGCATGGCGATCGGCTTGCCCGTCAGCGGATTCTCGATCTCGGCGCGCAGGCCGTGTCTGGCGGCCAGGTTCTCGTTGGCGCGCGCGCGGGCGATGTCCTCACGGTCGTAGCGGAAGGAGCGTGCAAACTGCGGGTCGGAGTAGATGCGCAGGAGCAGGAGATGCTTGAGGGTCAGGTTGGCAATGTCGAGGTCCAGGCTGTGACCGCCTTCATCCGAGCGAATCTCCACGCGGCCCATCGGCAGGTTGATGCGGGCCATCAGGTTCTGCTTCTCGATCTGCAGGGCCATTTCCTCGGGCGGGGTGGCTTCACCGACGGCGTACAACCCGCGTGTATAGAGTGAGGTGAGCTGGTCGCTGGTGGTGGAGATGATGCGCTCGACGGGGTCAGCGAACGAGCGCGCTCGGACGGGCGTCCAGTTGTTGTTGCCAAAGCGCACGCCGCGCCGCACGAGGTCGTAGGAGATTTGCAGGTAATCGTTGTACGAGCGATAGAGGTCGGGCAGGTCGATGCTGGGCGGGTTGGGGAAGGTCAGGTTGCGGACCGAGTCGAACTCGGTCAGCGCGACGACTGCCCGTCCGCCGCGGACCTCGGCCTGCATCGGCGTCGAGGCGCTGGTGGCGATGAACAGCGAAGCGAAAGCGCGCAGCAGACGCGTGGCCGTGATATAAAACTCCGACTTGAACTCATCCAGATGCTGGTCGCCGCGTTCATTCGAAGGCAGGTGCATAAAGTCCCAGGCGAAGAGCGGGTCGGGCAGCGACATGTTGGTGTGGATGCCCGTGGTGGCCAGCGTATCGCCGTACAGGTCCACGCATTTTTCAAGGTAGCGCCGTTTGGCGATGGCCCAATTGCCAGGGATGGAACTGTGGCCGATATCGGTCAGGAACAACAGGTTGCCGTGCCAGTAATGCAGGCGCTCGCCGAAGTGGACGCCCGCGCGATGCAGGGCGTTGATGAGCGCTGCTTCCATCAGGCGCGCCTCGTAGATCGCCCCGCGCGGACTGTAATACGGACGCGTGGCCCACTCGATCATCCAGTGGAAAACTTCGAGCTGGCTGAACTGCGCCTGCCAGTGTGGGACGCAATCCGCACGCAGGTAATCGACGAAGGATTGCTGGCTGGGTCCCGCGCCGACGGTCAGCAGCGGGCGCAGGTCTTCATCGAGCAGGTTCCACTCCTGCTCGAAGCCGTTCAGGCCGCCCTGTGGCTTTTCTTTGATGGCCTGCTCCACGGCGAGGAGGTATTTGTCGGCAAATTTTTTAGAGGGCATATTTTCACCAGAGACTAACAAAGATAAACGAACTTCATCCGCACACGGATAAACACGGATTCTCTTTAAAATTCACTCCGTGAGAATCCGTTTAATCAGTGTAATCCGTGTCCAGAATTTTTAACCCTTGAGCGAGTTCAATCCCTCGATCAATCTCTTGAACGCGCCTTCGGTGCGTTCGACAGGCGTGGCATACGAGAAGCGCACCCAGTCTGCGCCGAAGGGCGAGAAGAACGCGCCAGGCACGATGGCCACGCCATGATTCTCGGCGAGGTACTGACCGAGCGGTTCGCTGTCCGCCCAGCCTTTGGCTGTGATGAACTCACCGACGTTGATGAAGGCATAGTAGCCCTTGCCGATGATGTGCTGCATGCCGCTCTCGGCCAGCAGCTTCTTCAACGCGACGCGGCTGGCGTTGGTCGGCTCGATGATGGTTTTGGCGGCTTCGGAGAATCCCATTTCGTAGGCAGCCATCGCAACCGCCAGCGAGTAAAACGGCGGGATGACGGTATGCGAGGAACGCGCCACGATGAACTTGATCACGCTCTCGTCCGCGATGAGGTGACAGTTGCGGATGTTCGACGCGCCCAGCGACTTGGTCAGGCCGTCGAGGAACATCAGGCGTTTGCGCTCCTCAGGCGTGAAATGCTTGAGGAAGGAGTTCAGGTCCATCGGCGATTCGTCGGTGACGTAGTGATACATCCAGTCGAAAAGTACGAAGGCCACACCCGCTTCGAGGGCTGCCTTGGCCAGCGAAACCTGCTTCTCGACCGAGATGGTCAGGCCCGTGGGGTTGTCGGGATTGGTGATGACCAGCCCCGCGATCTTGCGTCCCTTCGACTCGGCGAACTTCACGCTCTCGCGGATCGCATCCTCCGAATAGGCCCAACCCTGAGCGGGGTCGCCTGGCGCCCACAACACGTTCGCGCCGACGTTGTACGGTCCCCAGTTGTACGAGATCCACGGCACGCGCGAGACCATGACCAGGTCACCCTGACGTCCGTAGCCGAGCGCCAGCATCGCCTGGTAGGCCTTCACCAGCGCATCGCGTCCGCCTGCGGTGCCCAGCACGTTGGCGGGACCCACCCCCAGGTCCGCATCCAGTTTCCAGTATTGCTCGACCACCGCCTTGCGATAGGCATCCGTGCCGAAAGGCATGTCGTAGGCAGTCCCATGCTCGATCTGAAGCTGCGCCGCCCGTTCGAGGATAGCCTTCGGCGTCCCAGGCAGGGATGCGCCGCCGTCGCCCTGGGAGGCATCGAAGACCTTCGCGCCTGGCTTCTTCTCCAGGTACACCTTGAGCGACTTGTTGATCAGGAACATGCGCGAGGGCGGGATGTCGGCCATCTGCTTGAGGTGGTCGCTGACGGGGATGAGGTTTTTTTCATCCACAGCAAGGACAGGGGTGGCGTTGGAAACGGACATGATAAATTCTCCTGGGGGTAAAAATAACGCCCCGATTTCTCGGGGCGTTTGGTGTGATTTAGTGCATTTGAACCTGTTGCAGTTCATCTGGCAACCACCAACGCCCCGTGACCGAATTGGTACGAGTGGTAGTGGTGGTCATGTCAACGATGAGCTGTCTGGACATTGCGCGCAAGGATACCACCGCGACGGGCATGCGTCAAGCGGAGGTTTTAGATCCCATACCCGCCGACGATCTCCAGCTCAGCGCCATCGGGGGCGGCCGCCAGCAGTGGACGGGCCTCGGCGATCAGGGCGCGCACGCGCACGTCGGTCAGCGAGGCATCGTGGGCGGGTTTGTCGTCCCAGGCCTCGAAGACCCATACATCCGTATCGTTCGAGAGGTCCTCGCAGACCAGATACAGGCGGCAGGCGGGCAATTCGCCCACCAGGTCCGCGGCCTGTTCGAGAATATGGACCAACTCACCGCGCTGGCCCAATTGGGCCGTCAATCTTCCTGTCATGGCATACATGGGAATTCCCTGTTCTTTCGGTCGCGATAATTCAACGAGCAAGGCATCAACAAAAACCGCGAAGTCTGCTCTATACACTTCGCGGTGAGGGCCGAATTTTCGGGTTACTTGTTGAACTTGGGGTCTGCGCTGGTATACAGCGCCAGCGTGTTGCCCGTCGGGTCCTTAAAGATACCGAACCAGCCCGTGCCGGGAATCTCCATTTTCGGCTGGAGCACCGCGCCGCCGAGGTCGGTCACGCGCTTCAGGTCGGCCTCGATATCGTCGCTGTCGATGTAGACCAGCACCTGGCCGACAGGGTTCTCAGCCGAGACCTGATTGAAGCCGCCGCCGAAGCCGCTGCCGTCCTCCCACATGGTGTAGTTGAACTCGGGCACGTGCTGCATCTTCCAGCCGAAGAGCGCCTCATAGAATTTGGCGGCGTCTCCCACGCTGGCAGCGGGAATCTCGACATGGACCACATTACGCTTGGACATCTTTTTTTCTCCTGGGTAAATTTGGATAATCGATGTCCTTATTTTAGAATTTATGTTCTAAATAGTCAAGCGCCAGATGTGGGAATTTTTTCTGAAAGCCGCCAGATGTGGACGTATGGACAAAGCCCGGAATCGCCAGCACTGGATAGGGGTCCGCAAGTAGAATTTGCGGCCCCCATTTACTCGTACTTCAGCGCCTGGACTGGGATCATGGTTGCCGCGCGAAGGGCGGGATACAAGCCCGAGATCATCCCGATCAACGTGGCGAAGGCCAGCGCAAACAGCGGCAGCCAGGCGGGCGTATAGACCGCCACGCTCGGCGGAGGTCCGCCCTGCTGGGTGGATTGGTTCGCCAGGTAGACGATGGCCAGCACGTTGAGAGCCTGTCCTGCCAGCCAGCCGATGACCACGCCGCCCAATCCGCCGAGGAAGCCGATGCCCGCCGCCTCGCCAAGGAAGATCGACAGCACGTCGCGGTTGGTCGCGCCAACCGCCTTCATCAGGCCGATCTCGCGCGTACGCTCGAGGATGGACATGGTCATC
>CALLJA010000273.1 GCA_938008865.1 uncultured Anaerolineales bacterium | reverse complement strand
TCGCTGATCTTGATCCCCGAGAGTCCCAGCCGCGCCAGGACTTCGGTCTGGGCCGCCCACATACGGGCCTTTTCCTCGGCCTCGGCATGGTCGTGCCCAAGCAGGTGCAGCACGCCATGTACGACCAGCAGCTGGATCTCGGCTTCGAGCGGATGTCCGCCCGCGGCGGCCTGCTCCTCGGCGCGCTGCACCGAGATGAGGACGTCGCCCAGGTAACGGCGGCCCGTCTCAGGGTCCGCCTCAGAGGCGGGGAAGGACAGCACGTCGGTGGGGGCGTCGATGTCGCGGAACTCGCGGTTGAGGTCCTGCAACTGCTCGTCGTCGGTCAACACGACGGTCAGGTCGGAATCCGCAACAACGGACTGGTGCTCCAGCGTGGCGGCGGCGGCCCGCTCGACGACCTCGGGCTCGATCAAAATGGAGGGGGGAATTTCGATGGTGATCATGGCTTTTGAATAGGAGTGGTCTCCACGGCAGACTGCGCGGGCGCGTCGGCCTTCGGATATTGGATGCGCGGGTGGTACTGTCCGCGCAGGGTGGTGACGAACGAGTCGGTGATCAGGTTCAGGTCGCGCAGGGTGATGAGCGTGTCGTCGAGCTGGCCGTTCTTCTGGGCCACGTCGATCACGTTACGGACCAGGGCGCGCAGTTCGTCGTCGGTGGTGGGGCGTTCGGCGCGGGCGCGCGCCTCGACGCCGTCAGCCAGCATCAGCAGGGCGGTCTCGCGCGAGCGCGGACGCGGACCCGGGTAACGGAACTTCTCGATGTCCACACGGCTGGTATCGCCGCCGGCCGCCTCGATGGCCTGATTGTACTGGTAGCGCGTGATGAGCGTGCCGTGATGTTCGAGCATGAAGTCGATCAGACGGTTGGGCAGGCGGTGCTTGCGGGCCAGCGCCACCCCGTCGGTCACATGGCGGATGATGGTGGCGGCCACTTCCTCGGGCGGCATGTCGTGGTGTTTGTCGATGTTGCCGGGCAGTTGGTTCTCGATGAAGAAGGACGGGTTGTTGGCCTTGCCTACATCGTGGAATTGCGCGCCCACGCGCGTCAACAGCGGGTCCGCGCCGATGCGCTCGGCGGCCTGCTCGGCCAGGTTGGCCACTTGCAGGCTGTGCTGGTAGGTGCCCGGCGCGTTGCGCAGGAAGATCTGCAAGAGCGGGAAATCGGGGCGCGAAATGTCGAGCAATTGCAGGGCGGTGGTGAATCCCAGGCTTTGGGCCAGCAGGTATTGCAGGGTCAGCGCGATGCTGGCCGAGGCCAGGCCGTTGAAGGCCACCGCGCTGAGCAGTTGCAGTGCCCCGACCGCGTCCACCGGGTGGACAGGGAGATAATAGGCCAACAGGGTGACGAGCCCGGCGCCCGCGATGCCCAGCCCCGCGCGCAGGAAGGCCCAGAAGCGGCGGGCGGGACCCAACAGCAGCAGGCCGGTCAGCGAGGACATGAGGTAGTAGGGCGCCAATTCAGGCGCGTTCGGCAGGCCGTACACCGAAAGCAGCGACAAGGCCAGCGAGATGGCTACGCCCGTTTCCAGCCCAAAGAGCGTGCCGAGCAGCAGTCCCGCCGCGGGCAGCGGGTAGAAGAACGGCATCAGCGTGCGCTCGGGAATGACCAGCCGCGCCCCCGCCAGGAAGGCCAGGAACACCAGCACGATCACCACCACCCCGTACCAGTTCTGCACCACCGTATTGCGTTTTTTGCGGAAGAAATACAGCGACACGAAAGCCGCCGAAACGAGCGTGGCCGCGCCCGCGCCGAGCAGGTCCTGCACGCTGCTGCCGGGCGTGATCATGTTCAACTCGCGCAGGGCTTCCATGTCGGCGGGGGTGACGATCTCGCCGCCGGGCACGATGGTCTCGCCCGCCTTGTACTTTTGCACGACCGGCTCGACCGAGTCGCGCGCGGCCTGGCGGGCGGCCTCGGTCAGGTCCTGGCTGAACAGGCTGTTGGGCGCGACAAAGGCCCGCACGATGGTCGAGACCAGGTCGGCCTGGTCTTCGGGGAAGGACAGGCTGACGCGCGAGATGACCGTGCGCTGGGCAGCCTCCAAACCGTCCTCGCGGATGGAATTGCGCATGACCTGCTCCAGCACGCTGAGCGTCTCCTGCTGGATGGCGTCCCAGCGCGGAGCGGGCAGGTCAAGGATCTGCTGAATGGCAGTTTCGCCGAGGCGCACATCGCTCAGGGCGGCCAGGTCTTCTTGTTTTTGCTCGGGGGCGGCGTTGACATCCTCGCGGACGAGGGTGATGTATTGCAGCGCGGTCCGCAGGCGTTCGATCTGCTGGCGCGCGATGGA
>CALLJA010000272.1 GCA_938008865.1 uncultured Anaerolineales bacterium | reverse complement strand
GGGCTGGCGCTGGAAGCCAGAGAGCGCCTCGAAATCGGGATCGGCCTGCGGTTCGAGACGGTCGGTGGTCGCCACGATACGGACCGGGCTATCGGCGTTGAGCGCCGAATGGACCTCGGTCTCGAATTCAGGGTAGGTCACGATGGCCGCGGGACGCGTGACCGAGACCAGCGCAGACAGGTCGGCGCGGTAACGCTCGGGCGAGAGTTTCTCGGTCAGGAAGGGCATGATTGAGGGGATCGCACCGTGCAGAATGGCGCCCCAGAAGGCGTAGACCAGGTCCTCGCCGTGCTGGAGGATCAACACGACCACCTCGCCCGGCTGAAGTCCCTCACGGGCGTAGGTGCGCGCATAGGCCGACGCGCCGCGCATCAACTGGCGGAAGGTAACGGGCAGGTCATCGCGACCCGCCTGCTGAAGATGAAGGGCGGTACGCTCGGGAGCCTGGTCGTACAGGCTTTTCAGCCGCTCGGGGAAAGTGGTCATGCCTTGCGCGAATCGATCAGGGCGGAGAGTTGGTTCAGCGTGTCGAAGGTCTGGGCGTTCAGTTCGGTGTCCTCGATGCGCACCCCAAAAGTATCCTCGACGAACAGGGCGATGTCCATCAGGCTGAAGGAATCGACCAGCCCGCTCGAAATGAGGGCCTCATCCGCGCCGATCCTGCGGTTGGGCTGCTTGAGGATCCTGGCAGCAATGAATTGTTCCAGCTTGGCAATGTTCTCGCTCATCGGGTTCTCCTAGTTCGCGCTTTTCAGGTAGGCTTCCATGAAACCATCCAGGTCGCCATCCAGCACGGCCTGGGAGTTGCCTGTCTCGTGTTCGGTGCGATGGTCCTTGACCATCTGGTAGGGATGCAGCACGTACGAGCGGATCTGGCTGCCCCACTCGGCCTTGGTGTATTCGCCACGCAGGACGGCGATCTCCTGGTCCTTTTGGGCCTGCTTCATTTCGAGCAGGCGCGCGCGCAGCACACGCATGGCGTTCTCGCGGTTCTGCAATTGCGAGCGCTCGTTCTGGCAGGTGACGACGATGCCCGTCGGGATGTGCGTGAGACGCACGGCGGTGGCGTTCTTCTGCACGTTCTGTCCGCCCGCGCCTGAGGAGCGGAAGACATCCATCTTGACGTCGCTGGGGCTGATCTCGATCTCGGCAGCGTCCATCGGGTCTTGTGGCAGGACTTCGACCAGGGCAAAGGAAGTGTGGCGGCGATGAGCGGCGTCGAAGGGCGACAGGCGCACCAGACGGTGCACGCCCTTCTCGGAACGCAGGTAGCCGTAGGCATAGCGCCCGTTGACGGCGATGGTCACGCTCTTGGTACCCGCCTCGCCCCCGTCGGTGAAATCGAGGATCTCGGTCTCGAAGTTGTGGCCCTCCGCCCAGCGCAGGTACATGCGCTGGAGCATGGCGGCCCAATCCTGCGAGTCGGTGCCGCCCGCGCCCGCGTGGATGGCCAGCAAGGCGCTGTCCTCGTCATACTTACCCGAAAGCATGGCAGCGAAGGAGCGTTTGTCCAGGTCGGCTTCGAGTTTGGCAACCTCGGACTCCAAGTCGGCGCGCAACGACTCGTCGTCCATCCTCGCCAGGTCGGTCAGGTCGGCCAGGTGACGGGTAAGCGCGCGCCAACCCTCCACATCTGCGCGCAGGCTCGAGACGGTCTTCATCGTGCGCTGGGCAGCGGCGGGGTCGTTCCAGAATTCAGGCTGTTCGGTTTCTCGTTCCAGTTGGAAAAGTTGGGCTTCCTTGGAAGGGAAGTCAAAGGCGCACCAGGAGTTGTTGAGTCAGGTCCTGCGCGGCCTGCAAGCGGTTGAGCAAGTCTTGCATCATTCCTCCAGAAAAAATGCCAAAGTCAGGAGACCTTGGAGTCCAATATCCCATCTACAAAAGCATCGGGGTCGAAGGGCTGCAAGTCCTCGGGCTTCTCGCCCAGGCCCGCAAACAGAATCGGCAGTCCCAGTTCGCGCTGAATGGCGAAGGCCATCCCGCCGCGCGCCGAGGAATCCAGCTTCGAGAGAATCACGCCCGTCACATGGACGGCCTGTTTAAAGTGCCTGGCCTGTTGCAGGGCATTCTGCCCGGTGGTAGCGTCCAGCACCAGCCAGACGGCGTGCGGCGCGCCCGGCAGAGCCTTGCCGACCACGCGATGGACCTTCTTGAGTTCTTCCATTAGATTGAAGCGCGTGTGCAGGCGGCCCGCTGTGTCGACGAAGACGATGTCCACGCCGCGAGCGGCTCCCGCCTGGACGGCGCTGAACGCGACCGCGCCCGGGTCCGATTCGGGCGCCCCCGAGATAACCTCGACTCCCAGCCGGTCGCCCCAGACCTGGAGCTGGTCCACAGCCGCCGCGCGGAAGGTATCCGCCGCGCCGAGCAGGACCTTCCTGCCCTCGCGCTGGTAGCGCTGGGTCAGTTTGGCGAGCGTGGTGGTCTTACCCGAACCGTTGACGCCCACCACCATCACCACATTGGGACGGTTATCCCAGGTCAGCACGGGGGGAGCGTCGAGGCGGGCGCGCAGTTCCGTCCGCAGCGCAGAGGAAAGTTCCTCGGAGCGGGTCAGGCCTTCGGTCCGCACGGTGCGCTTGAGGGATTCCAGCACGGAAGCGGAGGTCTCCACGCCCAAGTCGGCCTGGATGAGCAGGGTTTCGAGTTCATCCCAGGTCTCATCGGTGATCTCGGTGGCCCCGAACAGGGATGCGATGCGCCCAAAGGCGGTCTTGCTGGTCTTGGAAAGGCCTGTACGCCAGCGATTGAAGAATTCAGCCATGACGCGCCATTATATCAGGGAAGGAATCTTTTTGTGTTATACTCCCTGACTTGGCAAAACCCAACCAACGACAAATTGCCAAGAAAGGGAATATAATAACCGTATGTCTGGAGAACCCATTCACGTCACGGACGCCGCCTTCGAGCAGACCGTCCTGAAGTCGCCCGTGCCCGTCATCGTTGACTTCTGGGCGCCGTGGTGTGGCCCGTGCAAGATGATCGCGCCGGTACTCGACAAGATCGCCAAGGAGTACGAGGGCAAGGTCGTGGTCGCCAAGGTGAACACCGACGAAAACCCCGAGTGGATGACGAAGTACGGCATCCAGGGCATCCCGACCATGTTGTTCGTGGCGAACGGCAAGATCGTCCACCGCCAGGTGGGCGCGCTGCCCGAACGGATGCTGCGCGACATCGTGGTCCAATTCATGGAAGTCGCCTCACAAAACTGACCCATATACAAGGAGTTGGGTATGAAAAAACTGCTGCCGGTCGTCCTGAGCCTGTCCCTTGTCTTGAGCGCGTGTATGCCGACCCTTCTACAGCAGAATACCCCAGCCCCTGCCGTGGCGGCAGAATCGACCAGCACCGCGCCCGCCTCGGCCACCCCGCAGGTGCTGCCCACGGCCACGGCGGTCCTTCCCACGCACACCCCCCCACCGACCAACACTTTCACCGCGCTGCCGCCGACCGAAACCGCCACCCTGCCGCCTTCGGGGATGCCCGCAAGCGCCACGCCCGTAACACCCGGCCCCGGTACTCCCAGCCTGACCTTCACCCCTGTGACCTATACGGCCACCCTGGGTTTCCAATCTTATGGAACTTTACCGCCGCTTGTACCGTCTGGAAAATTGCTCCTGATGAACAAGTCGCACGCGCAGGCTTACATTTCGCTGCAATGCGTCAACAAGGAAGGCACGCTGAGCATCATGGAGTTCCCGGTCGGCAAGTGGACGGAAGTGAAGGTCCCCTCTGGCAAATGTGATTACGTGGCCTGGGTGGGCGGACGCCAGTTCAGCGGGAAGTTTTCGCTCGATACCGGCGGCCAGCGCACGATCACGTTATACAAGAACCGCATCAAGATCAAGTAAAACAAACGGAGAAAATACGCAAGATGAAAAAGCTGATTTCCCTCGCCATGCTGTTGACTGTGTTCCTGAGCGCGTGCGGCGCACAGACCCCTGCCACGCCGACCCCCGACGTGCTCGCGACAGCCAACGCGGCGGCGGCCACCATGATCGCGCAGACCCAGGCGGCCATGCCGACCGCCACCCCCATCCCGCCGACGAACACGCCCGAGCCGACGCCCACCCTGGCGCCCACCCTGGCGCTCCCGCCGACCTCGTCCATCCCGACCCTGCCGCCCACGCAGCCGCCCAGCGCGGGCACGAACTGCAATGGCATGATGGATGTGGGCGCTTCGGGCAGGACCACCCCCGTGATGTTCAAGAACGATACCAAGTACCCAATCACACTGACCATCGGCATCTCCTCGCCCAACAAGTTCGGGCAGTGCGGCATGATCTCGCGCGCGCTGGCCAAGAACGGCTCCACCTCGGTGGACGTGCCCTACGCGTACGACGGCCCGTGTTACTGGATCACCGCCATCATCGACCCGGGCGGCAAGAACTCCAAGTACGTGTACGGCAAGGCCGCCTGCATCAATGGCGACGACAAGTGGGACCTGATCGTGACCAATGATATGGTCAAGGTCATTACTCCCTAACCTCTCCAGAACAACCGATAAAAAAAAGCGCGGATTTCTCCGCGCTTTTTTTTATCGGTCCATCCTATTCACTGACGCGTTCGATCTTCGCGCCGAGGGCGCGCAGTTTCTCGTCCACACGCTCGTAGCCGCGCTCGATCTGGCCGACATTGCGAATAGTGGACGTGCCCTTTGCGGCCAGGGCCGCCAGCAGCAACGCCATGCCCGCGCGGATATCGGGGCTTTCGAGTTTCTCGGCGTATAGCTGCATCGGTCCCTGCACGAGGCAGCGATACGGGTCGCACAGGATGATGCGCGCGCCCATGCCGACCAGCTTGTCGGTGAAATACATGCGACCCGAGAACATCCAGTCATGGAAGAGCACCGAGCCCGCCATCTGCGTGGCCACGGTGATGGCGATGCTGGTCAAGTCAGTGGGAAAAGCGGGCCAGATGTTGGTCTTGATCTCGGGCACGGCCCCGTCCAGGTCGGAGAGGATCGGGTGGTTGTCGCCGCCGTGGACCAGCAGGTCGTCACCTTCCACGGTCCAGGCCACGCCCAGACGGTGGAAGACCTGCGAGATCATGCGCAGGTGCGAAACCCCCGCCGAACGGACGCGCACCTCGCCTTTGGTGACCGCCGCCGCGCCGACGTAACTCATCACTTCGAGATAATCGGGGCCGATGGAATATTCGCCGCCGTGCAATTTGTCCACGCCGTGGATGACGAGCGTGTTCGAGCCGATATTCTGGATCTGCGCACCCAGCCCGTTCAGGAAGTGACACAACTCCTGAACGTGCGGCTCGGAGGCGGCGTTGTGCAGGGTGGTCGTGCCTTTGGCGGTGACGGCGGCGGTGATGGCGTTCTCGGTGGCCGTCACACTGGCCTCGTCCAGCAGGATATCGGCCCCGCGCAGTTCGCGGGCGCTGATGTCGAAGACGCGGTCATACGTGACGGTGGCGCCCAGCGCGCGCAGAGCCAGGATGTGCGTATCGAGGCGGCGGCGGCCGATCACGTCGCCGCCGGGCGGGGGCAGGCGCATGCCCTCCTCACGGGCCAGCATGGGACCCGCCAGCAGGATGGAGGCGCGGATGCGGCGGCACAGGTCGGGGTCCAGGTGCGAAGCGGAGATCTTGGCGGAGGTGATGCGCCAGGTGTTGCGGTCCAGGTCCTCGACCGTCGCGCCGAGGCTTTCGATCAGGCGGCGCATGTCGATCACGTCGCGTATCTGCGGCACGTTGCGCAGGGTGACGGGTTCCTCGCTGAGCAGGCAGGCCGCCACCAGTGGCAGGGCCGCGTTCTTGTTGCCCGAAGGAGTGATCTCGCCCTTCAACGGGACTCCGCCCTCGATCAGAAATTTTTCCATGATTACACCTCGTTGAGTCTAGTTCGATTTTTGTCTCCGCTGCCCGGGGCGGACGGAGGAAGGTACAGGCCCATTATATATTATCGGCGGTCGCAAATTGGGACCGCGCTGGGTATAATAACGGTATGACAATCCTGGCGATCCTCCCCCTGGGACTACTGGCGGGCTGGCTGGTCAACTACCTGTCCGACGTGCTGCCTGCCACCCGTCGCTTCAGCCGCCCCGCCTGTCCGCATTGCGGCGCGGAGTTCTCCGCCGCCGACTATCTGCTGCTGAATGCCTGCCGTTCGTGCAGGAAGCCGCGCGCCTGGCGGGCCTACCTGACGCAGGCCATCCTGTTCGCGGGCACGATCTACGTGTGGCTCCTGCCGCCAAAGAGCCTGAACTTCTGGCTGGCCTACCTGCTGCTGGTCTACCTGGCCCTGGTCTTCGTGATCGACCTGGAGCACCGCCTGATCCTGCACCCGGTCAGCCTGGCGGGCGCGGCACTGGGATTGGTCGTCGGCATCCAGGTCCACGGTCTGCAAATCGCGCTGCTTGGCGGCGCGGTGGGGTTCGGAGCCATGCTGGCGGCGTATTTCCTGGGCGAGTGGTACGTGCGCCTGAAGAAGGTGGACGACGTGGCCCTGGGCTTCGGGGACGTGAACCTCTCGGGCGTGATCGGCCTGATGCTGGGCTGGCCGCTGATCCTGTTCGGGCTGCTGGTGGCGATCCTGCTGGGCGGGGTGTTCAGCGCGTTGTACATGGGCGTGATGATGGCCCGCAAGCAATACCAGGCCTTTTCGGCCATTCCGTATGCGCCCTTCCTGATCTTGAGCGTGATCTATATTTTCTATTTCTAGGCTTCCAGAGGGCCGATGCGCCCGATAATGGCATGGAAAAAGCCGATTCAGTTCAGCACTGAATCGGCTTTTTGTTTGTCTCGAAAAAGAACTCACTCGGCGGCGGTCCCCAAACGATACCCGAACCCGCGCACAGTCAGGATGTGGGATGGGTTGGCGGGATCGGCTTCGATCTTCTTGCGCAGCATCAGGATATAGCGCCGCACCAGGGCGGTGTCGTCCTGGCGGTAGGCGCCCCAGACCTCCTGGACCAATTCCGCTTCGGAGGCTACTTTCCCCCCGCGGCGGACCAGCGCCTCGAGCAGGCGGAATTCGGTGGGCGTCAGGTCGAGGATCTGCCCACCGAGGGTGGCCTGGTAGCGTTCACGGTCGAGCATGATCGCTCCATAGACGATGTGACCCGCATCCTTGCCGCCCGAGGCGGAAACGCGCCCCAGCACAGCCTGGATGCGCGCCACCAACTCGGCAAAACTGAACGGTTTGGTGACGTAATCATCCACGCCCAGGCGGAAGCCGCGCAGTTTGTCGGCTTCGGTGGCCTTGGCAGTGAGCATGATGATCGGCACGCGGCTCATCTCGCGCAGGCGGGCGCAGATCTCCCAGCCGTCCATGCCGGGCAGCATCACGTCCAGCAGGACCAGGTCGGGGTGTTGCTCGTAGGCCAGGCGCAGGCCCGTTTCGCCGTTGGCCGCCACAGACAACTCAAAATCTTCCCCGCGCAGGAATTCCCCGAGCAGGTTCAGGAGCGTGCGGTCGTCGTCGATCAAGAGAAGTTTGGCGGTCATTTCACGACCTTCAGGTCAAAATAAAAACAGGCGCCGCCCTGCGCGGGCGTTTCGTAACACAGGTCGGACCGCATGGCATTCAGCAGGCGGCGGGACAGATACAGGCCAAGGCCGTAGCCATACACCGACTGCGAGTCACGCGCATCCAGGCGCTGGAAGCGTTCGAAGAGCAGATGCCGCTTTTCGGGCGGAATGCCCGGGCCGCGATCCACAACCTCAATACGCAGCGCATCAGATTCGAGCCTGGCGCGAATTATAACAGGGCCGTTGGCGGCGTACTTGAGGGCGTTATCGAGCAGGTGATGCAGCACGCTCAACAGGGCGGCCTCATCTGCCAGCACCAGCGGCAGGTCGGGGGAGACCTGGTTGACGACCCGTTCCAGGCCCGCGGCGGGAAAACGCTTGCGCAGCACCTCGTCCACCGCCACAGCGGGCGAGAGCGGAATGGGGCGCAGTTCCAGCCGCCCCGCATCCAGCGCGGAAAGGTTGAGGATGTTCTCGACGAAGCGCGTCAGCCTGCGGATCTCGTCCTGCATCAGTTGCAGGGTCTGCGGGTCGGCCTGGGCGGACCTCTGGCGGCTCAACATCAGTTCCAGGCCGCCGCCTAGGTTGTTGAGCGGCGTGCGCAACTC
>CALLJA010000271.1 GCA_938008865.1 uncultured Anaerolineales bacterium | reverse complement strand
ACGATGTAGGTGGGCGTGTAATACACCCCGCCCGCCTTGCGCACCTCGGGCTTTTCCTCCACCTTGGCCTGGTGGCCCGCCGTCAGGCGGATGACCTTGCCCAGGAAGCGCTCGTACACCTGCCCGAGGATGTCCGAGGGAATCTCGCGGAAGACGTACGGGCTTTCGGGATAATACAGGTTCCTGAGGATGTCCTGCAAGACCTTGTCGTCGATCTTCAGGTGCAGGGTCAACCCATCGGCCGCGCTGGATTGCCCCTTCTCGTCCTTGAAGTGGAACAACCCCGAGTTATAGCGCAGGTCGGCGCGTTGGAAGAGCTGCACCAGATTGGCGTAGATCCCCCCCCCCTGCCCCCCCCCATTTTCCTGCGGAAAATGGGGGAGGTCCCCCGCAGGGGCGGAGGGGGTCCCGTTCGCAATCTCTTTGAGCTGCCCATCGTTCTCCACGCCGCGGTCCTCGCAGATGCGCAGGAAGACGATGCGGTCGATGGTCATTTGCACGGCGTAATTCAGTTCGCGTACGCTCAGGCTCGGGTTGCGCAAGGCGATATTGCGCGCCAGCAGGTCGCGCCAGCGTTCGATCTCGGCCAGAAAGGCGTCGTCCACCTCGGCGGTGCCCTTCTTGCCCTTCATGCCCTCGGCATACTGGTCGAACGAGCCTTTCAGCACGGCCTCGCGCGAGAAGACCGCCGCAATCTCGTCCCATTTCTCCACGTACTGGCGAAAATTCAACAACAGCACGCGGCCCGTCGAGGCCTTGTCTCCCTGGTTCGGCTTGGCGCGGCAATCGTAGACCGCGAACTCCTCGAAGTCGGTCAGGATGCCCAGCGGCAGTTTGGCGCTCCAGGCATAGCGCCGCAATTGATAAGCGGGATGGATATTGGTCTCGATATTGACGGCGGGCTTCTTGGCCTCCACGAAGAACTTGCGCGCCCCGCCGATGCGGAAGGCGTAATCGGGCGCCTTGTTGGCCCCCTCGATCTCCAGGCTGTCCTCGTGGATCACGTCCTTGTACATCTCGGCATAGCCCTGGCGGTTGAACACGTCCCAGCCCAGGGCCTCGAAGAACGGGTCGAGGAACTCGCGCCTTAACTGCGTCTCGTTATAACGGGCCGAACGATACGTATCGTAGTGCTGCTCGAAACGTTCCACCAATTGTCGGATGCTGTCGGGTGCGGTCATGGAGTATCCTTCCTGGGTTCGAGAGGCGGCAGGCCCCTGATGGGCGGCTGTCCCGTATTCAAGCATACAGGAAAACCAGCAAATCAGCAAGACAAAAGCCCGCCCCAGGCCCAGCCTGGCGGCCCGCGCCGCCCCCACCTGTCAAAATTGTAGGGTGCGGCCCGCCAGGCATCTCCGCCCGCGCTCCAGGCGCAGACCTCGCGGGGATGCCTCCCGACGCGCTCGGTACGCGTTCTGGTTTTGTCGGGATGCATCCCGACTTCCTCGGTATGCGTCCCGACCTTGTTGGTGAGCCTCCCAACTCGCTCGGGATGCCCGCCAGCCTGATCGGTGCGCATCCTGGTTTTGTCGGGACGCATCCCGACCTCCTCGGCGCGCGTACTGACCTCCTCAGGATGCGTCCCGACCTGCTCGGGATGCGTCCCAGGTGGGTCGACATACAGGCCAGGCAGGTTGGGGTCCGCGCCGAGGGTATCTGCGCGCCCCGCAGCCGAACCAGGCGCGTCGCGGCATAACAAACTTGTAAGTTGACAACCCTGCCGCCTATGGGCATACTTGAGGCATCTGGGGGCGTCCCCAGGCCCACAATACAAAGGAGGAACCATGTCAGGAAAGACCTACCCCATCAGCATCGTAGAACTCGTCCGCAAGATCGTGGACGCCTGGAGGAAGATCAAAGCCGATCTGACTCTTGGCGACTTGACCATCGACATGCTGGCCGACGACCTGACCCAGGCCGAGCCCGTGGAGGCGCGCATCGCCGACCTCGAAAACCAGTTGACCGAAGCCCGTAACCAGCGCGATGAACTGTACGAGCGCATGTGGGAGCGCACCAAGCGCGTGCGCTCGGCCATCAAGGGCATCTACGGCGACGACTCGCCCGAGTATGAACTGGTGGGCGGCACGCGCAAGAGCGACCGCAAGACGCCCGCGCGCAAGGCCAAGCCCAGCGCCTGAGCGTTCGTCACAAAGCGCCCCGCCTCATTTCCACAGGTTGAAATGGGGCGGGGTCTTTTCATCACCAGCGGCCACAGTCAAGGCGTCTCTTCGGGCGGCTTGAGCATTTGAAAACTTTGGAACAGGGCCAGGTCATACACGATCTTCAGCCCGCCCGAGAGGAAGAAGGGCAGGCTCAACAGGGCGGGCGTGCCAAAGAAGAGGCCTGTCAGCGCAGGCGAAAGCGCCGCCCCTACCGAGCGGGCAATGGCCGTCACGCCCGAGGCCGCAGAGCGCTCGTCGGAGGCCACCACCGCCATTGTGTAAGACTGGCGCGTCGGAACATCCATTTGAGAAATGCTGAAGCGCAGCAACAATACCCCCAGGCTGGGCATGAGCGGCACCAACATCAGCAGGATGTTCGAGGGAATGAGGATAAAGACCATCGTGTTGATCAGCCCGATCTTTGCGGCCAGCCGCACCGCCAGCAGGGCCGAGATGCCCGCCAGCACATTGGCCCCAAAGAAGATGCTGCCCAGCAGGCCCGCTTCGACCCCGAACCTGACGTGGAACCAATAGACGATCATGCTCTGCACGATCAACCCGCCCACGAAGGCATCCAGTGAGAACAGGGCGCTCAATTTGAACACCACACCCCTGGAGCGGTGCAGACCCAGCACGGTCTTCCCCGCGGCGGGGTCGGCCGCAGGCGCTTCTTTCCAGCCGGGGAAAGGAATATACCCTGCCGGCAAGGGCGGCGGCGCAAGCCCGAAAGTTCGCACCGTCGCCCGCCTTCATTTTCCATTACCCGCAAAAATGCTATACTCTGAGGAACACGCTCAGACGACGATCATCCTTGGAGGAAGCGATGAAAAGTCTCGTCCACAAACTACGATTGGATCGGCTGGACCTCGGCGCGCTGCTGATTACGACCCTATACCTGTTGGCAGGTGGGTTGTGGATCCCATCCTCCGATTATCTGGCAAGCTGGATCGCCCAGGGCAGCCACGAGCGTCTGACGCAGATCAGCATCTACAAAGGCTGGGGCTACGTACTGGTGACGGGCCTGCTGCTCTACCTGCTGATCCACATCAATAACCGCTCGCTGCACCGCATTAACCGCAATTACCTGCTGCTGGCCGAGAACATCTCGGATGTGGTCTGGATCCTGGATATCGAGGCCGGGCGCTTTACCTACGTCAGCCCGTCCATCAAGAGCCTGCGCGGGCTGACGCCCGAGGAGGCCCTGCGCGAAAGTCCGCAGCAAGCGCTGCTACCCGAGAGTTGGGAACACATCAACAGCGTCCTGCCCGCGCGCATTGCCGAGTTCCAGAAGGGCATGGACAAGGCCTACACCGACGAACTGGCCCAGCCCCGCCGCGACGGCTCGACCGTCTGGACCGAGACCACCAGCCGTTTCGTGGTCAATGAGCAGAGCGGCCGCCTGGAAGCCTACGCCATCAGCCGCGACATGACCGAGCGTCGCCAGGCCCGCGAGGAACTCAAACGCAGCGAGACGCGTTTCCGCTCGGCCTTCGATACCATGCTCGAAGGCTGCCAGATCATCGGTTTCGACTGGCGCTACCTGTATCTGAACGCCGCCGCCGAGCGGCACAACCGCCGTCCCAACCATGAATTGCTGGGCCAGCGTTACCAGGAGATGTGGCCCGGCATCGAGGGCGCGCCGGTCTTCGCTACCCTACAGCGTTGTATGCTCGAACGCGCAACTGCCCGCCTGGAAACCCGCTTCATCTACCCCGACGGGCAGGAAGGCTGGTTCGACCTCAGCATCCAGCCCGTGCCCGAAGGGCTGTTCATCCTCTCACTCGACACCAGTGAGCGCGTGCGCGCCGAGCGGCAGGCCGCCCGAATGACACGCCTGTACGCCATCCTCAGCCAGGTCAACCAGGCTATCGTGCGCGTGCGTGGCCACGACGAGTTGTTCCACGCCATCTGCGATGTCTCGGTCCAGTTCGGCGGCTTCGCTCTGGCCTGGGTGGGCCTGCTGGATGAATCCTCGGGCGAGGTGCGTCCCGCCGCCGCCAGCGGCCTGGACGCGGCCAACTGGCCCTTCCCCATCGTCAACCTCAGGCAGGGCGATTTCCAAAACGGCCTGATTGCCGCCGCGATCCGCAGCGGACGCGTGCTTACCAGCGAAGACATCCAGGCCGACGAGCGGGCCCAAAGCCTGCGCCAGGGCGACGGCCCGCATGAGTATCACTCCTCGGCGGCCGTGCCCTTCCGCTTGAAGGGCACGGTGCTGGGCGTCCTCAACCTGGTTTCGCGCGAAACGGGCCTGTTCAATGACACGGAAGAGACGCGCCTGCTTGAAGAGATGGGGCTGGATATTTCCTTTGCACTCGACACCCTGGAGAACGAGAAGGTCACGCGCCAATGGGCCGACGCCTTCGAGAATTGCGCGCACGGTATCGCCATCGGCCTGCCCGCCTTCAACCGCATCCTGACCTGCAACCCCGCCTTCGCCCGCCAGCAGGGGCGCACGGTGGAAGAGGTCGCGTCCATGAGCATCCTCGAACAATACGACCCGCGCGACCACGAACATGTGCGCGCGAGCATCGCCGAGGCCGACCGCACGGGCCACACGCAATACGAGGCGCGCATGGTCCGCAAGAACGGAAGCGTCTACCCCGTGCAAATGGACGTGGTCAGCGTGCGCGACGAAGCAGGCCGACTGCTCTACCGCGTGGCCACCCAGCAGGACATCACTGCCCGCAAACGCGCGGTCGAGATCCTACGCGAATCGGAGGCGCGTTTCTCCAGTGTCTTCCACACCAGCCCGATTGGCATCCACATCTTCCGCCTGTCCGACGGCCGTTCGCTGGACGCTAACCAGGCCTTCTTAGAGCTCACGGGGTACACGCGCCAGGAACTGCTGGGCCGCACCGCGCTGGAACTGAACCTGTTCGCGGACCCCGCGGCGCGCACCGCCTGGATGGAGGAACTGCGCCGGTTCGGCAGCGTGCAGAACCAGGACGCCTGCATCCGCCACAAGAACGGCAGCCTGCGCGACGCGCTGGCCTCGCTGGAGATGATCGAGATCGGCGGCGAGGCGGCCGTGTTGGTCATTGCCGCCGACATCACCGAACGCAAACAGGCTGAAGAAGCCCTGCGGCGCAGCGAGGCACAATACCGTTACCTGTTCGAGAACAACCCGCATCCGATGTGGGCCTACGACCTGCGCACCCTCGAATTCCTGGCCGTGAACGACTCGGCTGTCGAGAAATACGGCTACTCGCGCGAAGAGTTCTTATCCATGACCATCGCCGACATCCGCCCGCGTAACGATGTGGAGCGCCTGAAGCAGGATATCAGCAGGCCGCGCCCCAGCCTACAGCACTCGGGCGAATGGCGTCATAAACTGAAGAACGGCGAGATCATCGATGTGGAGATCTCCTCGCACACGCTCCAGTTGGACAACCGCGAGGCCGCCCTGGTGGTGGCCCAGGACATCACCGAACGCAAACAGGCCGAGCACAAGGTCAAGACCCAGCTCAAGCGCATCAGCGCGCTGAACGAGATCGACCGCGCCATCGGTTCCAGCCTCGACATGCGCCTCTCGCTCGAAGTGTTGCTCAGCGAGGTTCTGTCTCAACTGGGCGTGGACGCCACCTGCGTGCTGCTACTCGACCCGCACAGCCAATCGCTCGAATTCGTGGCGGGCAAAGGGTTCCACGGCGCGGCCATCCGCCACTCGCGCATGCGCCTGGGTGAAGGGCTGGCAGGGCAGGTGGGCCTGGAACGCAAGGTGCTGCACCTGTCCAATCTGGCCGTTGCGGGCGAGTCCTTTAAACGCTCGGTACTGCTCAAGGACGAGCGCTTCGTGGAATACTTTGGCGTCCCGCTCACCGCCAAGGGCACGCTCAAGGGCGTGCTCGAGATCTTCCACCGCTCACACCTCGACCCCGACCACGACTGGCTCAGCTACCTGGAGACCCTCGGCGGACAGGCCGCCATCGCCATCGACAACGCCCAGCTGTTCGAGGGCGTGCAGCGGTCGAACCTGGAACTCGTCACCGCCTACGATGCCACCATCGCGGGCTGGTCGCGCGCCATGGACCTGCGCGACAAGGAGACCGAGGGCCACACCCAGCGCGTCACCGACCTCACCCTGCGGCTGGCCGAACGCATGGGCTTCACCCAGCAGGAACTGGTCCACATCCGCCGCGGGGCGCTGCTGCACGATATCGGCAAACTGGGCGTGCCCGACCACATCCTGCTCAAGGCTGGTCCGCTGACCCCAGAGGAATGGGAGGTCATGCGCCAGCACCCCGCCTATGCCTTTGACATGCTGCTGCCCATCGCCTACCTGCGGCCCGCGCTCGACATCCCCTACAGCCACCACGAGAAGTGGGACGGCTCGGGCTACCCGCGCGGCTTGAAGGGCGAGCAGATTCCGCTGGCGGCGCGCATCTTTGCCGTGGTGGATGTGTGGGACGCCCTGCGTTCCGACCGCCCCTACCGCGCCAGTTGGTCGGCCGAGCGCACCCGCGCGCACATCCTCGAACAATCGGGCAGCCACTTCGACCCGCAGGTGGTGGCCGAGTTCGTCTCCCTGCTCCAGAGCCAGGAGGGCAAGGACTGAAAGCGCGATACAATTCGCCCCATGCCTTCTCTTGCAGATAAACTCAAGGCCCTCGGCGTCAAGGTCGGCGCGGCAGACCTGCCCGTCCCCGCGCCCGGGCGCAGCGGCGGCATCGAGACGCTCGTCGCGGGTCGTTACCGCTCGACGCGGCGCGGCGAGGTCTTCACCGCCGAACAAGCCTTCGGTCCAGGTTACCGCCACGGCGCGGCCCCGTTGAGGTCGGCGCACCCGCTGACGGTCATTACCCAATGGGCCAATGATCCGCGCATCACGGAGTTGCCGCTCGAGTCGCTGGCCTTCCTCGACACCGAGACCAGCGGCATGGCAGGCGGAACGGGCACCTACGCCTTCATGGTCGGCGTGGCGCGCTTCGTGGGCGACCAGTTCCAACTGGCGCAGTTCTTCCTGCGCGATCCCTCGGAGGAACCCGCCCTGCTGGAGGGGCTGGCCGATTTCCTCGCGCCGTGCCAGGCGCTGGTGACCTTCAACGGCAAGACCTTCGACGCGCCGCTGCTGCGCACGCGTTACACCCTGCACCACATCCCCAACCCCTTCGCCGACTTTGCCCACATCGACCTGCTGCCGCTGGCCCGCCGCCTGTGGCGCGACCGCCTGCC
>CALLJA010000270.1 GCA_938008865.1 uncultured Anaerolineales bacterium | reverse complement strand
CAACAACATCAAAATATCTTCCAGCGCGGCAGCGAAGAGTTCGTGCATGACCTCCTCGCTGGCTTTGTACGGGCCGCCAAAGGAGCCGTCGCCGTAGACTTCGCGCACGGTCTTTGCGTCCATGATCGGGCTGGGGACCTTGGGCGGCACCTTCGGCTCGGCAGGCGGCTCCTCGATGATGGTGAACGGGAAGGCCTCCAGCCAGTTGGCGTGGGTCGGCTTGATATTGTGCCGTTCGGCCACCGCCTCGGTGGAGTGCGAGGTCCACCAGTCGTACCAGTTCAGGCGCAGGCCGGGCAATTGGTTGATCAGGTCGTTGAGGTGGACCCGCGCGGGCGCGTTCCCGCCGTGGCCATTCAGGATCAGGATGCGCCGAAAGCCGTAGCCGACCGCCGAGCGGACCACGTCCTCGACCACAGCGTTGAGCGTGGAGACGCGCAGGCTGAGCGTGCCGGGATAGGCTAGGAAGTACGGCGAAACCCCAAAGTTGAGCGGCGGCGCGACCAGCACACCCGCCCGCTGGGAGGCGGCATCCGCCAAGGCCAGGGGAATCTTGACGTCGGTGAGCAGGCTGAGGGTGGCGTGTTGCTCCGTCGAGCCGAGGACCAGCATCAGGCGGTCGTCCTGCTCGAGGTAACGCTCTACATCCATCCAGGTCAGGTCTTCGAAGCGCATGGTCAGGGTCCCGTGGTGGGTGTTTCGGTGGGCGTCTCGGTCGGCGGCGGAGTGGGAGTCTCCGTGGGCGGCGGCAGGGTGGGCGGTTCGGTCGGCGGGACGTAGATGGTGGGCGGCGCGGTGGGTGTGGTCGTGGGGGTCTCTGTCGGCGGCGGGGTGGGCGTGGAAAGGTTCAAGTTCAGGCGCACCGATTTCGAGACCTCGCCGCGCTTACCAGTGACGGTCAGCCGCAGGGTGATGATGCCATTCTCCAGGCCGGTCAGGTCCACCAGGTGCAGGGTCGCATTTCTGAGCGGGGAATTGCCGCCGTTCAGGTAGGCCCAATTGGCGGGGTCGGGGCCGATCCCGATCTCCAGCCGCCAGGACTCGAACAAACCCGTGGCGTCGGCGGTGCCTTTGATCTCGAGGATGGGCGAGGTCAGGACCTGCCCGTCGGTCAGTTCGATCTCGAGCTGCGGGTGCGGATCGTCGGCGCGGCACTCGCGTTCGGGGGCATAGACCGGTTTACGCGGCAGGTCGTGGTTCTCCAGCCAGTCGCGGCCTTCGCCGCCCTCCAGCCATTGCCTGGCCCACTTGTCGCTGACGTTCAGCACGTTCGACTCTTCGGTGAAATCCTTGCAGGCGTTCGAAGCTTCGAGCTGGGTCCACAGGTCGATGTTGGCGCGGCGCAGCAGGTCCTGGCCCGCGGGCAGCGGGGGCTGGTCGGAGGCGAAGACCTCGGTGTATTGCTGCTTACAGGTGTTGGCAGGCTGCGTGCCCGAGAGCGCGCAAACCACGTAGTCCACCACGCCAGGCGGACGGGTGAAAGGCGTGGGGTTGCCGTTGGTGAGATAGGGCGCGGCGAAGGTCATAAACTGCGACCAGATGGGGGCCGCGCCGGTCAGACCGGTGGTGTTGACCATGGGGGTGTAATCGGCGTTGCCGATCCACACGCCAGTCACCAGGTCTGGGGTATAACCCATCGTCCAGTTATCGCGGAAATCGTTGGTGGTGCCGGTCTTGGCGGCGGCGGGGAAGGGCAGGCTGAGCACAGAATTGCGCCCAAACATCCACGAGCGCGATTCGTTATCCGAGAGGATCGAGGTAATGAGGTAGGCATGCTCGGCGCGGATGACCTGTTCGCCGGGCGCGGGCTTGTACTCGAAGACCATGTTACCGGCGTAATCGGTGATCTTGAGGATCGCCACCGGCGGCATGCGCTGACCGTTGTTGGCGAAGACCGAGAACGCGCCCGTCATCTCCAGCAGCGACACGTCGCCGCCGCCAAGGGTCAGGGCCAGGCCGTAGTCGTCGCGGGTCAGCGAGGTGATGCCGAAGCGCTTGGCCGTCTCGACCATGCCGCCCTTGCCGTACACACTGATGAAATCCAGCGCCTTGACGGCTGGGATGTTGAACGAATTGGAAAGCGCCATGCGCACGGTGACCGGTCCGTGCGATTTGCCATCATAGTTGACCGGGATGTAGGGCGGGCGCGTGTCGTCAGGGTTGCCCGAGGGCGGGAACTCGGAGGGCACGTCCCAGATCAGGGTGGCGGGGGTCCAGCCTTTTTCGAAGGCGGCCACGTAGGTGATGGGCTTGATCGACGAGCCGGGCTGGCGCGTCTGGCTGACGGCCATGTTGACCTGGCCCGAGATGGCGTCGTTATTGAAATCGGGCGAACCAACCATGGCAAGGATCTCGCCGGTCGAGGGCCGCAGGGCCACCAGTGCGCCGTTGCGGGCGTTCTTGTCCACCAGGGCCGCCACCTGTTCCGTGACCAGGCGTTGGGCCTCGTCTTGCAGGATGGGGTCGAGCGTGGTGTAGATGGTGAAACCCGAGCGATAGATGGTTTGCGCGTCATACTGCTCTTCGAGCAGCGAGCGCACGTAGTTGACCCAATGCGGATAACGTGTGTCGATATTGGGCGAGCCGAAGGCGCGATTCTTCATCTCGTCTGCGGCGCCGGCGGCGGCCTGCGGATCGACGCAGACGGGTGAGGGGCTGTTGCTGACCACGATGCAGCCCTGTGACTGGCTGACCTCGTACATCAGCACCAGCACCTGCTGCTGGCGCCCCAGCGTGCCTTCTGGGTTGGTGTAGATGTCGTACACCGCCGGGGATTGCGGCAGACCCGCCAGGAAGGAGGCTTCCCCCAGGGTCAGGTCGCTGGCGGCCTTGTCGAAGTAGGTCTCGGAGGCGGCCTGGATGCCGTAGGCCAGGTTGCCATAGTAGATCTCGTTCAGGTACAGTTCGAGGATCTCGTCCTTGGTGTAACGGCGCGTGATCTCAGCCGCCAGGATGATCTCGCGCGCCTTGCGCGTGACCGTACGCTGGCTGCGTTCCTCGGGCGAGAGCAGCAGGGCGCGCGCCAACTGTTGGGTGATGGTGGACGCGCCGCCGCCCTGCCCGCCCGTGACGTAGTTCTGCCACAGGGCGCGCACGATGGCCCAGAAGTCGAAGCCGGGGTGACTGTAAAAATCCTTGTCTTCGGTGGCGATGGTGGCCGCCACCAGGTTGGGCGAGATCTTATCGAGCGGGACGTAGGTGCGGCGGCCCGCATTCGGGTCGAGAATCTCGTAGAGCAGGCCGCCGTTGCGGTCGAGGATGCGCGTGGTCTCGAACTGCGAGGCGCGCGCTTTCAAGTCCTCCACGTCGGGCAGGCCCTTAGCAATGGAGTAATACTCGTACACGGCAACCGAACCGAGACACAAGCCAAGCACGATCACCAGGAAGACCGAGGCGATCAGCCCGCGCACCAGGCAGCCCATACTCCCGCGCCAGTTGAACGAGGGACGGGACGGGGAGACAAGCGGCGGTGCATAGGCTGGCGGCGGCTGGGTGACGCGCGTCTGCGGCGCGGCGCGGCGGGCGGTGCTGGGCGGCTCATAAGCGGCGCGGGTCACGCGCGTGCCGTCCATGTCGATCTGGTCCACGCGGCGCGGCAGGGGCATGTTGTTCTCGTCCAGGGCGGGACGCACCAGCGGGGTGGGCGCGGAGGTCGAATCGAAGATGGGCGGAGGGGTGGGCGTGTGCGCGCGGGCAGGCGGCTCTTCCTCGGGCAGGAGCAGGGTCCCGCCGGGCTGGGGCGCGGGTTCGGGAGCTGGTTCAGGCTCGGGCGCGGATTCCGTCGCGGGGTCGGAAACAGGCGCGGGCTCGAATCCCGTCGGCAGGTCGGGGAGGGTTTCGTCCTCCGAGCGCAGCAGGCGGCGCAGTCGTTCGCGGGAGTCTTCGTGGTCGGATGGGATCATGGCGTTTACTGTGGTTTGGACGCCACCAGGACCACCCAGGTTCCCTTCATCACGGTTTCATCTTTTTGATTTTTGACATCGAAAACGATGGTGACGGAACCGCCGCCCAGGCGCGGCAGGGGTTTGGTCTCGCTGACGGTTAACTCGGCGTGAATGGTGTCGCCAATGAAGACCGGCTTGCTGAACTTCCACTCGTTGATCTCACGGAAGGCGATCACGGTACCTTCGAGCACGCCCGTGCGCATGGCCAGGCCCGAGGTGATGGCCACGCCCAGCAGGCCGTGCGCCACGCGCTGGCCGAACGGCGTGGTTTTGGCAAACTCGGCGTCGGTGTGGATCTGGTTGAAATCGCCCGAGAGCCCGGCGAAGGTAAAGATGTCGCTCTCGGCGATGGTGCGGCCCACGGTAACGATCTTCTGGCCAACGGTGAATTCCTCGAAATACAAACCTGGCATGGTCTTCTCCTCTTTTTCGTCCACGATGGTTTTCTGACAATTTAACAACGAAAACGGGCAATGGGTTCAGTTTTT
>CALLJA010000269.1 GCA_938008865.1 uncultured Anaerolineales bacterium | reverse complement strand
GAGATCATGAGCCGCCGCGACCTGAGTTCCGTGCTGCGGCTGATCGTCAACAACGCTGCGGGTTTCTACAAAGTCTCGAATGCTTTCATTTACCTGTACGACCCCGAACAGCAGGAATTGATCCTTTCGGTGGTCTCGAATCCCGAACTGCTGCTGGGTACCACCCTGAAGATTGGCGAGGGCATGGCGGGGAAGGTGGCCGCCTCGCTCCAGCCGATGATCCTGGAGAATTACAGCAAATGGGATGACCGCGCTGCTGTGTACAATGACCGCAATGTGTTAGCTGTACTCGAAGTGCCCATGCTGTATGGAGGCAACCTGATTGGTATTCTTGGCATCGAATCGATGGATTCCTTGCGTAAGTTCGGCGAGAACGATTTGCATTCCCTGTCTCTGCTGGCGGAGCAGGCCGCCAGCGCTATCTATAACGCCCGTCTGTTTTCCGAGATCGAAGACCGCAACCGTGAACTGGACCGCCTTGCGCGCGCCTCGTCCACGCTGCTGGCGGGTGTTTCGAGTGACATTCCGACCCTTTCGCGCTCGATTGCCGACCTGCTGGCCTCCGAATTCCATAACTCACATTGCTGCATCTGGCTGATCAAAGACGACGGCCTGACGCTCGAACGCGAGGGCGTGGCGGGCCCCTTTGTGGAATTGATCAGGCCTGCCCTGCTCACGACTAAGGGGCCGGGCATCATCGCCAAGGCCATTCGGATGAGGCGTTCCATCAATGTTGGCGAAGTGCATGAATTCCAAGATTACGTCGAGGGTTGGGAGGAAACCCACTCGGAACTGGTCGTGCCCCTGCGCACGGGTGACCGAATCCTTGGCGCGATCGACCTGCAAAACCAATACCCTGCCGCCTACAGCGACGACGATGTACGCCTGATCGAGTTGATCGCCTCGCAGGCTGCCTTGATGGTGGAGCACGTGCGGCTCTATCAGCAGACCGACCACCGCCTGAACCAGTTGACCGTGCTCTCCAATATCGACGCCGCCATCGCCTCCACGCTGGACTTGCAAGTGACCTTGAACATCCTGGTTTCGCAGATCTCCACCCATCTACAGACCGACGCGGTGGATGTGATGCTGCTCAACCCGCACTTGCAGATGCTCGAATATGCCGCCGGGCGCGGCTTCCGCGGGAACGCCGTCCGCCGCATCCCCCTGCTGCTCGGCGAGGACCAGGCCGGGACGGCTGCCCTCGAGCGGACCATCGTCAGCGTGTTCGACCTGTCGGCCGTCCTCGACAGCATGCGGCACCCCGAGCGCGTCGCGGGCGAGGATTTTGTGTCCATGTCGGCTGTCCCGTTGACGGCTAAGGGGCAGGTCAAGGGTGTGCTTGAACTCTTCTACCGCCGCCCGGTGGAGTCTGACCCGGATTGGATCAACTTCCTTGAGATCCTGGCACGCCAGGCAGCTATTGCGGTCGAAGATGCGAGCCTGTTCAACGACATGCAGCGTTCCTTTACTGAACTGGCGGTGGCCTACGACGCTGCCATCGAAGGTTGGGCGCGCGTGCTGCAAATGCGGCATCACGAACCTGAAGAGTTGATGCACTCTCTAACCACGCTGACCCTTGAGATGGCGCGGCGCATGGGTATCTCCGAAGCCGAGATGTCTCACATCTACCGCGGTGTGCTCCTGCATGACATCGGGAAACTCGACATCCCGGAGGATATCCTGTTCAAACGCACGCCGTTGACGGACGAGGAATGGGACCTTATCCGCCACCACCCGGCTTTCGCTTATGATTTCCTCCAGTCGATCGCATACCTGCGCCCGGCCATGAACATCCCGTATTGTCACCATGAGAACTGGGATGGGAGCGGATATCCGCGCGGCTTGAAAGGGACCGACATCCCGCTCGAAGCGCGCATCTTTTCGGTCGTTAAGGCCTGGGCCATTCTGCAAACTGGGCGGCCGCACCGCCCCGCCTGGGATAGGGAGCGCGCTGCCATCCACCTTCAAGAACAGGCAGGCCGCCAGTTCGACCCCGGGGTGGTGGCTGTTTTCATGGAATTAATCCGCGAGCAGGACTGATGCGGGAGTGTAAACGCCCTCATTCCCATATTCAGCCTTGTGCGCCAGTTATGCTTTGGATGTATAATATCAGTCCAATCTGACCCTTTCGTTCAAATCCTTATCGATGAAACTCTAAAACGCCATGAATGATCTGAAAAACTCCGTCGCTTTTCTCTTTTTCTATACGCTGATCATCTTTGGGATCGCGTCCATCAACTATGTCGAAGAAAACATTATCAATTTCAATCCCGTCTTTTTCATTTTATTGACGCTGGCTGTCCTCTCGGGAGTGCTTGTCAGACCCAGCGCGCGTTTTTCGATCTATGTCTTCCTGACCATCTGGGCGGCTATCTATATCCTGACCTGGGTCGTGTATTGGCGCGACATCGATCAGGAGCCATTGCAAGTCCACGGCATCCAGTTCCTGTTGACCTTGATTGCGGCGGGACTAGCCTTTGATGTTGGACGTCATATCGACCAGGTCACCAGCCTGCTCGAGGGCCTAACCGCCAGCACCTTTCCCAACCGCACCCTTGAACTGCGCGAGGCGGAGAGCCGCATCAGCGCAGAGTTGACGCGCAGCCGTCGCTATCATCACTCGCTGGCGGTGCTGTTGGTGGAGATGGATGAGATCGGGCGGGAGCGCCTTAATCAGAACGTTGCCCTCGAACGCGACATCCTCTCACATTTTGCCGTAGCAAAGATCGGGCAGATCATCAACGAGTGCGCGCGCGAAACGGACCTCATTATCCGCGACGACAAAGGCAGGTTTGTGATCCTTTGCCCCGAGACCAATCACCGCAGTTCGATGATCCTTGCCGAGCGCATTGAGAGCGCGGTGGCCGAGAAGATGGGCGCCAAAGTCGTGCTGGGATCATCGTCCTTCCCGGACGAGGCCCTGACTTTCGACAATCTCGTCCAGAGGGCATCCGAAAGAATGAAGACCCCGCCTGAGGAGGAGGCGTTCTCGCCTAGTGTCGAGGTGGCTGCGACGGAGACCGTGACTGAGAAAAGCACCTTATGAAAAAAGGTTCCTCTGCGGACCTGGGGTGGATCAGAAAATTCGACCCCAGCAAACGGCTCTTGACGGGCAAACGATACCTGGCTGCGAAGCGGCTCTTCGACCTGGTCATTGTGGTCGGCGCGATGCCGTTCTGGCTTCCGCTGGTTGGCATCCTGGCTTTAATTATCACTGTCACCTCGCCCGGCGCGCCGGCCATGTTCGTGCAGCAGCGCACGGGTATGGGTGGACGGCGCTTTTCGTTATACAAGTTCCGCTCGATGGTGCCGAATGCCGAAGAACTCAAGGCCAAGTATGCGCACCTCAACGAGTTGCAGTGGCCTGATTTCAAGATCACTAACGACCCGCGCATTACCCCCATCGGGCGTTTTTTGCGCAAGACCAGCCTGGACGAACTGCCGCAGTTGTTCAACGTCCTGCGCGGCGACATGAGCCTGGTCGGTCCGCGCCCGACCTCGTTCGGTCCCGAAACATATAAGCTCTGGCACACCGAACGCTTGGATGTGTTGCCCGGTCTGACGGGCCTGTGGCAGGTAGAAGGCCGTGCCTCGCTCGAGTTCGACGACCGCCTGCGCCTCGACATTATCTACATCGAGCGCCGCTGTCTGACCCTGGATTTCATCCTGCTCGTGCGTACCTTCACGGCCGTCCTCCAGCAGCGCGGCGCAAAGTAGAAAACCCGTCCATCATCATTGCTTTGGGTTCTCCCCCGCGGGAGGCTCAAAGCCGTTTTATTGCTAGCCTCAGAGATCAGGAGAATTGAACCGATGAAGAAAAGCATGCTCCGCCACCCCGCCCTATATATCATCTTGGGCCTGTACATCATCCTGTCCTACCACTCCCTGGCCGTCACGGGCGGCCAGATGGATAACTTCTTCTTTACGGAAGACCATTATTTCGAGAACGTGGGGGCCATCGGGCTGTTCGTCACCGCTGGACTGTTCTTCTACGGCTTCCTGCGCGCCCGACGCCAGCCCCTGCGCGACAAGACCCACTGGATCAAGCAACTGGCTTTCCTGGGCTTTGCGCTGATCGCCTTCTTCGGCGCGGGGGAGGAGATTAGTTGGGGCCAGCGTATCTTCAACATCCAGACTCCTGAGGCGCTCAACCAGGTCAACGCGCAAGGTGAGTTGACCGTGCATAACATCGCCATCAACGGGCAGCAGATCGAATTCGAGACGCTCTTCGACCTGTTCTGGTTCAGCGTGGTGGTGGTGCTTCCACTGGCGGTCATTGCCTTCCCATTCGCCAAAAAAATGGCGACCACATATCTTCCGTCTGTCTTCCTGCCGATCGGCGGCCTGTTCCTGACGAATTACCTGTGGGCCAAGGCGGCTAAGTTATTGTATGTGGGCGGCTACACCTTCAACGACACAGTCCCGTTCGTGCAGGCGGTGCAGGAGGTGAAGGAGAGTCACTATGAAATGTTGTTCGCCTTCGTGGCATTGTATGCCGTGCTCGACCTGCTCTCCAGTGATTCCTGAAACCAAATGATGGATTTTGTAACCCATTCCGATCATGACATGCGGACTCTCGACGGGGTCCGCATTGTCGAATATGACCGCATAGGCAAAGCGCGGGAGATCGAACGTATCTGGCGCGATTTGCAGGAACAGTGCGAGCACGAGTACTTCCTGTCCTGGGGTTGGATCTCCACCTGGCTGGCGAGCCTGCCGCAGGAAGTGGATGTGCGACTGGTCGTTGGCTATTTGCAGGAGCAGCCCGCCCTGGCCTTTTTCCTTGGGTCTGGCCGACGGCGCAAGTATGGCATTTTGCCCACCCGTACGCTCTCGTTGAACACGACCGGCAGCCGCTACCTCGACCTGTTGTACATCGAATACAACGGGGTGCTGCATATTCCCTCCCTGCAATTCAGCATGGATGACTTGTTGGAGGTATTGGTGGGCAGGCCCTGGGATGAGTTCTCGCTTGCGGGCCTCTCCGCAGAATTTGCCCGCCAGACCGGCCTGCTCGATTCGGAGACCGCACCCGCGTTGGCTGGGCTGTTGCTCGAAGAGGAATCGAGCGCCTATTTCGTGGACCTGGCCAGGGTCCGCGAGGCGAAGATGGACTACCTCGGGTTGATCAGCTCGAATAAACGGAGCCAGATCCGCAGGTCCATCAAGGAGTATGAGAAAGAGGGCGAGGTCCGCATCGAGGCGGCGCAGTCCGCAGCCGAGGCGCTCGAAATGCTGTCTGCGCTGGCCGACCTGCACCAGGAGGAGTGGCGCAAGCGCGGCAAGCCGGGGGTTTTTTCCAATGCCTACCTTTTAGAATTCCATCGCAAGTTGGTCGCGTCCCGCTTTGAGGCGGGCGAGATCCAGTTGTTGAAGGTATCCACGCCCGAAGCAGTCATCGGATATCTGTATAACTTCGTCTATAACGAGAAAGTGTTGTTCTATCAATCCGGCTTGAGTTACAGGGAGGGCAACTTGTACCGCCCGGGTTTGGTTTCGCATTACTTTGCGATCTTGCACAACGCCCGCGCTGGCATGCGTGTGTATGATTTCATGGCAGGTGAGGCGGGTTATAAATCGAGCCTGGCCACCGATTCG
>CALLJA010000268.1 GCA_938008865.1 uncultured Anaerolineales bacterium | reverse complement strand
ATGCAAACCGCCGCCCTTCCCGAGATCCAGATCATCCCCGAGCAGGAGAGTGAGCTCGAGCCGCTCTACCGCGTCATCATCCACAATGACGACGTCACACCGATGAACGTCGTCGTCAACGTGCTGGAGCAGATCTTCATGCTGGGCGTGGACCGCGCCCTGGATATCATGTACGCGGCACATTTCAAGGGCTCGGCCTACGTCCAGACCCTGCCGCGCAGCGAGGCGGAGCGGCGCATTGAGCAGGCGCATTTGGCGGCGGCCATGCTGGGTTTCCCGCTGACCTTTTCCACTGAGCCCGAATAACGTCAAAATACTTATCAAACTATCATCCATCCCGCTGTCTGGCGGGATTTTTCTTGTGTAAAATAGAATCCAGGATATCGAGGGACAAATTTAGAGATTGGAGGCAAGATGCACGAGATCACCCTGTTAATCAACATCGTGGTCGCCCTGGTGGTGGCCTTCCTCGGCGGCGTGGTCGCCCGTCGATTGGGACTGCCCACCATCGTTGGGTATTTGCTGGCGGGGATTGCCATCGGTCCGTTCACGCCTGGATTTGTGGGGGACACCGAAACCATCAGCCAATTGGCCGAGTTGGGCGTCATCTTCCTGATGTTCGGCGTCGGTTTGCATTTTTCGCTCAACGACCTGTGGAAGGTCCGCACGGTCGCCATCCCTGGCGCAATCGGGCAAATGACCCTGACCACCCTGCTGGCCTTCGGCCTCAGTCAATTGTGGGGCTGGACGCTTTCGGCGGGGATCGTACTCGGGCTGGCCGTCTCCATCGCCAGTACAGTCGTGCTGCTGCGCGGGCTGATCGACAACGGCCTGCTCAACACCCCGCACGGACAGGCCGCCGTCGGCTGGCTGGTGCTGGAAGACCTGGCGACGGTCCTGATCCTGGTCTTCTTGCCGATCCTGACCAATACAACGGGCTCCTTCGACTGGCAGGCCCTGATCTGGACGCTCGCCAAGGCGGGTGCGTTCGTGGCACTGCTGCTCTTCCTGGGGAAGCGTCTGATCCCGTGGATTCTGCTGCGCATCGCCCACACCCGCTCGCGCGAGTTGTTCATCCTGGCCATCCTGGCGATTACGCTCGGGACAGCGCTCGGTGCGGCGGAACTGTTCGGCGTCTCGTTCGCGCTGGGCGCATTCATCGCGGGGGTGGTCGTCAGCGAGTCGCCGCTCAGCCATCAGGTCGGCGCGGATGTGTTCCCCTTCCGCGAGGCTTTCGCCGTGCTGTTCTTCGTCTCGATCGGGATGCTGGTCAATCCCATCTACCTTTTCAACAATATCGGGCAAGTGCTTAGCCTGACCCTGTTGATCGTGCTCGGCAAATTCCTGGTCACTCTGCTGCTGGGACTGGTCTTCCCGTGGCAGGCGCGCACCGCGCTGATCGTCGCTGCGGGCCTCAGCCAGATCGGCGAGTTCTCGTTCATCCTCGGGCAGGCGGGCATCCACCTGGGACTGTTGAGCCAGGACCAATACTCGTTGATTCTGGCGGGAGCGTTGCTGTCGATCACAGTCAACCCGCTCATGTTCCGCTCGATCGCGCCGCTCGAAAAATGGCTGCGCGGACATCCGTCGCTGTGGAATCTACTCGACCGTCACAACCCCATGCCTGTTCCGTTGGAAAGCGGACGAGAGGCGCACGTCGTCATCGTCGGCTATGGCAGGGTCGGACGACACATCAGCAACTTGCTCGGCAGGATGTCCATCCCGCACCTGGTGATCGACTCGAATGCCGAACGCATCGAGGAACTCAACCGCCGCGGCATCCCCAGCCTGTACGGAGACGCGTCCAACTCCGAGGTGCTGACGCACGCCGAACTGGAGCATGCGCGTGCGCTGGTGGTGGCTGGCCCCGATGAGTCGGCCAGCGAACTGGTGGTGGCTTCCGCTCGTGACCTCGCGCCCGAGCTTCCGATCATCGCCCGCGCCACCACCGAGGAAGGCATCCGTCATCTGGCGGACCTGGGCGCACAGGATGTCATCCATCCCGAACTCGAAGGCGGGCTGGAGATCGTACGGCACACGCTGTTGCAGCTAAACTTCCCTGTGCAGGAAATCATGCACTACATGGACGCCGTGCGCCGCGACCATTATGATATGCAGGTCAACACTAAAGACGAGCATCGTTCCCTGCATGAACTGATGAACGCCGTCAGCAACATCGAGATCATCTGGCTGCGGCTGTCAGCGGAGAGTCCGCTGGTGGGACAGACCCTGGCCGAAGCGGACCTGCGCGCGCGGACAGGCGCCTCGGTGGTGGCGATCCTGCGCGATGGACAGGTCAGCGCCAACCCGAAGTCGCACACAGCCTTCGAGGCTGAGGATCGGCTGGGTGTCATCGGCAGCCCGGAGCAGGTTCGGGCATTCGAGCAGGTAATCCACGAATCCATTGATTCCAAAGAGGCTCCCCATGAAATTTGAAACCGTGCGCGGACTGCAAATCCCCAAGGTCGGCTTCGGCACCTGGTCCATCGGCGGCCAATCGAGTCCCGACCTCAACCTTGATTCCGTTTCGCGGGCGGCGCTGCGCTCCGCGCTGGAATTGGGCTACACCCATTTCGACACCGCCGAATACTACGCGGACGGTCACGCCGAGGAACTGCTCGGGCAAACCATCCGCGAGATGGGCATCCGCCGCGAAGATCTGTTCCTCACCACCAAGGTCGCGCCCGAGCACCTGCACGCCGACGATATTCTGCACGCCTGTGACCGCAGCCTTCGCCGCCTCGGCGTCGATTTCGTGGACCTGTACCTCATCCACTGGCCCAACCCGCGCATCAAGCTGGAAGAGTCCTTCGGCGCCCTCAATCGGCTCGTCCGTGAAGGCAAGGTGAAGCATCTGGGTGTGAGCAATTTCAAACTCAAGATGCTCAAGGAATCGATCGCGCTCAGCGAGACGCCCCTGCTGACAAACCAGATTCCCTACAGCTTGCCCGAAAAGACCTACCTCGAAAACGGCGTGATCGCCTACTGTCAGCAGAACGACATCCTGGTCACGGCCTATTCGCCCGTCAAGTTCCGCAACCTGAAGGTCAATGCCACGTTGAAGTCCATCGCGGCGGCGCACGGGGCCACGTCCTATCAGGTGGCGCTGGCCTGGCTGATTGCCCAGCCGCGCGTCATCACCATCCCCATGTCGTTCGACCCCGCGCACCAAAAGGAAAATCTGGAGGCAATGAATCTCGAACTCAGTGCGTCAGAGATGGAACAACTTTCCAACCT
>CALLJA010000267.1 GCA_938008865.1 uncultured Anaerolineales bacterium | reverse complement strand
ACGGCGATCTCGGCCTCGTTGTCGGCGGCCAGGTCGGCGCGATTGGCCTTTTTGGCCTCTTCGAGCGCCTCGCGGCGGTTCTTGATCTCCTTTTGGATCAGCGCCATGATACCGGCGTCGTCAAGGGCGGCGCGTTTGTCCACCTCGACCTGTTTGATGGCAGCCATGACCATGCGCAGCGTGCGGCGGCGCAGGTCGTCGTTGGTCTTCATGGCCTCTTTCAAGGCCTCGTTAATTTGGGTTTTCATATCCATGGGGTCATTATACCTTTCGGGGTTTGATTCGATGTTGATGCCTGATCACCAGCGAGGTCACGCGGTGAAAGCGGACAGTTCCGCCGCGGAGAGCCCCGCTTTGACCTGCTCGAACTCGAGGACCGTGCGCTTGACCGCCGCATGGAAGGCGTACTCGAAGCGGACTCCGCGCTCGGCGGAATCCAAGTTCATGTGGGCGTGCGAATCGCGCGGCAGGAAGGAAAGCGCGAACTGGCGCAGCGGGCGGAGGAAATACAGCGCCTCCTGCGGGTAGTACAGTTTGCCCGAGCGCAGGGCAGGGCTGGCAATCAGGTCCGGGGCGGCGGGGTCGATCTCGGCGGGCGCAGAGTCGGGGTGACGGGCCAGCCACAGGTCCACGTAGTTGGAGTGGGCGTAGAAATCCTGGGCGGTGTGGGTCAGCCGCCCGAAGGCGGTCCGCGCGGCGGGGATATCCCCGCGATGCAGCGCCTCGAGAGTCAACTGGCGCTGCTCGGCCAGGAAGGCATGGCCCGCCTCGAAAGCATTATTGTCGAAGTGATACTCGTCGTGGCCGAACTGACCGCGCAGGTCGTCCAGGCCAAGATTGGCTGAAATGAGTGCGTCGAGGGCGGTGGGGCCGAAGATTGCGCCGAGTGCCTCACGGACAATTTGGGCATGCACTGTGGTGATCATATAAAAATTATACGCGATAACACGGTTTTGACGACGCGCGCGGGTATAATCTGCCGCATGTCTTTTTACACCACCAAAGGCGATGACGGCACGACCGGCCTGATCGGCGAAGGACGCGTGCCCAAATATCACAACCGCATGGAGGCGCTCGGCGCGCTCGACGAGGCCTCGGCCGCGTTGGGGCTGGC
>CALLJA010000266.1 GCA_938008865.1 uncultured Anaerolineales bacterium | reverse complement strand
GACAGATCATCATCCAGGTGGCAGATACGGGCCCGGGCATTCCCCAGAACGAGCAACCGCGCATCTTCGACAAGTTCTACCGCGCCAGCAACGTGCCTGAAGGCACGCAAGGCTCGGGGCTGGGGCTGGCCATCGTCAAATCCATCGTGGAAAGTCACCACGGACGCATCTGGGTTGAATCGACCCAGGGCAAGGGCTCATCCTTCTTCGTGGTGCTCCCCGCACAGGAATAAACTGTTCTCGGAAAACAAAAATGCGGCTTTTGCCGCATTTTTTGATTCAAACGCCATTACCAGGGTGACTTCTCCGGCTTAAAATGCCGACGCCGGGGGAGGACCCGGCGTCGGCTTTCGCCAAAGGAGGAGACAGTGAGGAGCATTTGGAGGTGTCTTTGTTCCGTCTCCACCCTTATGATACATCACTCACCCAAATCCACCTATCTCCAAATGTCACAGTTAACTAGTGATAATATTCACAATTTAAGGCCGGCGATTATTTGCGCGGCAGGCGTGACAAGATGGAAGCGTTGGACTTGGGACGAGCCGACTGCGCCTGCCCGCCTCCGCTGCGCATTGACTCCAATTCAGTGCTGAACTTCATCCACTCATCCACCAGCAAGACAAAATGCGGGGTCTTATCCTTGAAGAAGAATGGCGAAAGGAACATGCGCAGCACGGTCTGCGAGATGGGATAGCCCGTCAACTCCACCACCACGGCGGTCCGCCGCGCCAGCGGCTCGATGATCTCGCGCTGCCAGCCCGAAACGCTGTTGGCGGGGAATAGCCCCTCCATGGTTGCCGAACTGGAGCGGCGCAGGCGCTTGTAGGAAATATTCAACCGCAGGAAAGGCGTGACCATCCGCAGGTGATCGGAGCGCGGCTGGACGTAGGCGGCCTTGCGCAGCAGGAGCAGGAACAGGGAGATCACCCACACGAACCCGCCCACGCTGGCAAGGGTCAACCACTGCCAGGCGAGGACGGGTTCGGGATAGTAACTACGCACAGCCCAGGCCAGGCCAAAGAGTCCCAGCCCGAGCACCAACGTGGCGGGCCACCAGCGGTCCAACATGCGGGTGTACATGACCAGCGGATAGCGGCGGCCCGCACGCGCCATGCCTATTCCTCGTTGTCCTGGACGAAGGGACCCGCCTCGGGGACCTCTCCGCCGTTGAACTGGGCGAGCAGTTTCCCAATGGATTGCTCCAAGTGCTGGCCGCGCAGGCTGAAGGTGATGTCGCCGCGGGTCTTCTCGATGATGCCGCGCGCCAGGTCGGTCTGACGGCGCAGGCCGTTGGTGATGGCGTCGGGATAATCGATGGTGACCAACACCGAGTAGATATCGTCCATGATGCCCAACAAGCGCTCCGCCTCGGCAGAATAACCGTGGCGCAGAATATCGAGCGTGCGACGGCGCAGTTCGCCCACCACCTCGGCCAGGCCGTTCAGGTAGGTGGCCTCGGCCACGTTCAATTCCTGCGGCGTGACCAGCGGCTGGCCCTGGATCAGGGCGCAGGTCACGTTGGCCTCGACAAATTCCTTGAGCGCGTCCTGGGTGTAGCCGGCGTAGAACAGGTCGGGGTAGTGCGCCAGGCTGGAGCGCAGGTCGTCGGCCAGGGCGCGCGCCTCGGCCAGTTGCGCTATCATCGCTTCGGTATCGCTACGATGCACGGCGCGAATGGACAACGAGCAGGCGCGGGTCAACTGGCGCGCGGTGGCCAGAGCCTTGTCGCGCGCGGCGGTGCGGGCATCGAAAATCTGACGGATCTGTTCGGAAATGCTTTCGAGTTTTTGCACGGGGTTACTCGGGGGTAGGCGGTTCGGGGGGATGCGGCGGGCGGAAGAGACTCTCGGCCAGCGACGAATTACCCGGCACAGTGATCTCTCCGAAGGCGGCCTCGTAACGGGCCACGTTCTCAGCCAACGCGCGCAGGAATAACTTGGCGCTGAGCGGCGCCATCAACACGCGCGCCGTGACCTTGGCCTGGGTCTCGCCGGGCAGCAGGTGAGCAAAGTCGATCACTAGGTCGGCAGGAGAGTGCGAGATGCGCGCCAGGTTGGCATAGGCAGGCTCGAAATCCGCAGGGATGACCAGGCTAGGCCCGGCCGGCGTTTTGGGCGGGGTGGTCATGGGCTGGGCCTAGAACGGGATGTCGTCTTCGGGCGGCATCTCGGCCATGCCCATATCGCCACCGGCCACAGGTCCGCCCTCGCCCTCACCACGGGAGGAGAGGAAGCGCACGGTAGAGGCCGTCACTTCGAAGGAGGCGCCCGCCGTCCCGTCCTGCTTGGACCAGATGCGCGGTCCGCCGGTGTTCTTGTCGGGCGTGAGGCGGCCTTCGATCAACACCTTGGCTCCCTTCCGCAGATATTGATTGCAGACCTCGGCTTGTTTCCCCCAG
>CALLJA010000265.1 GCA_938008865.1 uncultured Anaerolineales bacterium | reverse complement strand
TTCGGGTCGCCGCCCAGGCGGGCGACGGCGGCGCGCATGGCGGCCAGGTCCACCACGGCGGGCACGCCGGTGAAGTCCTGCATCACCACGCGGGCGGGCAGGAAGGGAATGCCCGGGCGGGCGCCCTTGGGCGTCCACGCGGCAATGTTTTTGACATCGGCCTGGGTGATCTCACGGTCGTTGCATTGACGGAGGGCGGCTTCGAGCACGACGCGGATCGAAAACGGGAGCCGCTTCAGGTCCACGAGACCGGCTTTTTCGAGCGCGTCCAAACGATAGATGACGTATTCTTTTCCTCCGACCTTCAATACGTCGCGGGCTTTGAAGAAATCTTGCATGGCTTACTCCTTTGGTGGGTGAGGTGCACCACAAAATCACGAAGGATTCAAAGGAGCGCCTTTGCCATCCTTGGGGTTCTTGTGGTGCGGTTTCCAATTTTACTGCGAGTTGGGATTTATTTCCAAACTACGGAACGCGAGTCACTTGTGCATGCCTGTCAATTCACCGCGCAGCGACGCTACCAGTTGCGTCCGCTCGGCCTCGGGCAGGAAGGATGCATCGGCGGCGGTGAGGATGGTCCCCTTCAACACGTCGAATGGAATCTCCAACTCGTCGCAGGCCATGTGATATTCGTGGCTGAGCGTGATGCGCGAAACGCTGGGATCATCGGTGTTGATGGTGCATTTCAAGCCCTGGTTGAGCATCGAAGCCAGCGGGTGCCTGCCCAGGTTGGGGACCACACCCGACTGGTAATTGCTGGTGACGCACACTTCGAAGATCGTGCCGCGCTCGGCAGCCAGCGCGGTGACCTCGTCCGCTTCGAGCACGCGCACGCCATGACCGATTCGTTCCGCACCCAGCACTTCGATGGCCTCGCGGACATTCGCGGCGGGTCCCCACTCGCCCGCGTGGATGGTGACGCGCAGCCCCGCCTGGCGCGCCTCGCGGAAGACGCCTACAAAGGGCGCAGCAGAGAACTCAGCTTCGTTGCCCGCCAGGTCGAGGCCGTACAAACCGTCCTGCACATGCTCCGCAGCCAGCCAGGCCACCTGTTCGGCCAATTCAGGACTCTCGTGACGGTTGACCGAGGCGATCAGCCCGATCCGCACACCGAACTCATTGGCGGCCTGCTGCGCGCTGCGGATGACCCATTCCATCACATCGTGCAGGGGAAATCCCTCCGCGCGGCTGAGAGCCACGGGCGTGAACCGTAGCTCCATGTAGCGGACGTTGTCGCGGGCGGCATCTTCCACCGCCTCGCGCGTGATGCGGTGGATCACGTCTGGGGAGCGGTAGAACAACCGCAGGGTTTTGAACTTTTCGAGGAAATTATTGAAGGTCAGCGGGTCCTGGTCTTGCACCTGCACCAGTCCGCTCAAGCGCAACATGCTGGCAGGAATGGTGATGCCGTGCGAGCGCGCGATGTCGAGCATGGTGGTCAGGCGCAAAGAGCCCTCCAGGTGGCGGTGCAATTCCACCTTGGGGAGGGCATGGTAGACATTCAATGGCGCGGTATCAGGTTGGACCAAGCGACCTCTAAATTTCGTCCAAAGGGCGATTGAGACTCACGCTTCCAAACGGCCAAACTAACGGCGGCGGCGTTTGCGCTTCCTGCTGTCCTCGGTCTCGCCGCCCTCCTCTTCCTCGGGGGCCGCGGCCTCGCCCATCTCGACCGGCGCGATCTCGACCCTGCGCGGCGTGACGGTGAAGATGCGTCCCGCCACCTGGCTGCGGATATCAGACAGCAATTGTTGATACAGTTCTGAGGCCTTGCTTTTGTATTGTACCAGCGGGTCGCGCTGGGCATAGGCCTCCAGCCCGATGGAGACGCGCAGCGCTTCGACGCGCGTCAGGTAATCAACCCACAACTCGGTGATGGACCCGAGCAGCAACTGGCGATGGACCTCGTTCAACACGTAGCGCCCGACCTCGCCGATCAGCGTCTGCCGATCCTCCGCCCCGAGGCCTGATACCGTTTCGTTGAGGCGTTCCTCGCCGAAGGCGTTCCTCGCTGCGGGGCCAAAGTCCGCCAGGCGTTGGGCGTTGGCGGCAATGCGGTTGTACTCACCCTGACCCCAGGCCAGTTGTTGGGCCTGCTCGGCGGCTTCGAGGTGTTCGAGTACTTCGTCGGTCAGGTCTTTGGCTTCGCGGCCGTCCAGCAATTGTGCAGCCAGGAAGATATAGGTGAAGCGATGCACCACCTGGCGCACCTGGCGGTGCGTGCGCTGGTCGAAGGCAGTGCGCGCGGCCTGCGTCAGCGAAAGCAGCAGGCGCATCTCGGCCGTGTCGCGGTCGCCTTCGAGGCTGCCCGTCAGCGACTGTACGTCGCGCAGGATCTGGCCGTTCTCGCCGACCAGCCGTTCGCGCTGACGGTCGAGCACGGTCCGTGAAGCCGACAGGATCTGCTCGGCGGCGGTGTCCCAGTCCGCCGAGTCGAATTTGAGGCCGAGCGATTCGCCCAGGCGGTTCTCGATGCCCGCCACCAGGCGGGCTGCATAAGCCGAGGTCAACATTGCGCCGACCATGTCGAGGATGTCGTCCTTGACGCTGTTCGGTTCATCGCCCAGGGCGCGCATCAGGTCGTTCGGCAGCTTCAGCGGGTTGCGCGCCAGCGCGCTGATCTCTTCGAGCATCTTCTGCGGGCGCGGCATTTCGTCCAGGTCGCGCAGGCCCTGGAAGTATGCATCGATGGCGTCTTCGCGCTCGGAGATCTGGGCGTTGAGTCCCTCCTCAGTCTTCTCAACCGAGGTTTCGATGGCGCGCCAGGTGTGAGCCTGCTCGGCTTCCACCGCGCGGCGGACGATCTCGCGCACAGCGTTGGGCAGGTCCCCGCCCAAGGCGTGGAGTTCGTCCAGCACCAGCGACATGCCGAAGGACGGGAAGAGTTTTCCATCCGACAGGAAGGGCGGCTGAATCTGTTCGAGCCAGGCGACCAACTTCCACGGGCCTTCTTCATCGGCCAGGCCCGCCTGCACGCGCTTCTCCACCTCGGCTTCGAGCATCTCGGCCACGTCGTCGTGCAGGTCTTCCTTCACAAAGATGCGGTCGCGCTGCGAGTAGACCTGCATACGCTGCTTGTTGAGCACGTCGTCGTATTCGAGCAGGTGTTTGCGCACATCGAAGTTGGCGCCCTCTATGCGGTGCTGCGATTGCTCGATGATATTGCCGACCAGTCCCACCTCCAGCGGCAGGGAGTCGTCCACCTTGAGGCGCTCCATCAGGCCGCTGACCTGCGAGCCGCCCTGGATACGCATCAGGTCGTCTTCGAGCGAGAGGTAGAAGCGCGAAGAACCAGGGTCACCCTGACGGGCTGCGCGGCCGCGCAGCTGGTTGTCGATGCGGCGCGCCTCGTGGCGTTCCGAGCCGATGACATGCAGGCCGCCCAGCGATTTGACGGCTTCCATCTCCTCGAAGTATTGCAGGAAGAGTTTGACCTCGGCATCGTAGATGCCATGCAGAGACGGGTCCACCTTGAGCAGGGCCTGACGGCGCTCTTCAAGAGTCATGTCGAACGGGTCGGCGTGGCCCGCCTTGCGCAGCACGCGGTTGACCGCCGAGATGACCTCTTCAGCCAGTTCACCGCCGAGTTTGATGTCCACGCCGCGGCCCGCCATGTTGGTGGCGATGGTCACCGCGCCAAACGCACCCGCGCCCGCGATAATCTGCGACTCTTCCGTGTGCTTGCGGGCGTTCAGCACCTCGTGCGGGATGCCTGCCTGCAAAGCGGCCTTGAGACGCTCGGCATATTTCTCGTCGAGGCGCAGGATGCCGCACAGGGTTAGCAGGTTGGCGGGGTCTTCGGGGTTGATGGTGGACATCCCGAACGGCTGGATGAACTTGCGCATGTCGTCGGGTTTGAGAGTTTCGAGTGGCGCGTTGAACGGGACCAGCTCGGGGATCAGGCGTCCATCCTCTTCGCGGTTGTTGGCCTGGATCCAGGTGTGGCGCACGAGCAGCACCTGCGCCAGACGTCGGATGGGTTCGGCGCGCATACGGCCCGAGATGCGCTCCGAGGCCTCCACCGAGGTGGTGCCCAGCAGGATGGGACGCCCCATCACGTGGTTGCGCAGGACATCCTGCATCATGGCGCGCAATTTCATCTCCACACTGCGATAGATGACGTCGGGGTAGTCCTTGCGGCGATAATAGATCCTGCCACCGCCGCTGGGTTCGTAGTAAGTGTACTGGTAACCCTCGTCGTCCTTGGCCTTCTTCTCGATTAAGGTGGCATTGGATTTGAGCGATTGGAATTCGAGGTTGGTCGGGATGGGCGAGACTTCCAGTTTGTAGATCTTGTCGAATTCTTCCGCTTCGGTCAGGGCGGTACCGGTCATGCCCGCCAGTTTCTTGTACATGCGGAAGTAGTTTTGCAGGGTGATGGTGGCATAGGTGACGTTCTCGGGCTCGACCTTGACGCCTTCCTTGGCTTCTACGGCCTGGTGCAGACCGTCGCTCCAGCGACGACCCGGCATGAGGCGGCCCGTGAACTCGTCCACGATGACGACCTTGCCGCCCTGTACCAGGTATTCCTTATTGCGATGGAAGAGGAACTGCGCGCGCAGGGCCTGTTCGAGGTAGCCCGACAGGCGCGCCTGCTCAGGGGTCAGGTCTTCGGGGCGGTCGGGATCCATCAACGGCTGGCCAAGCATCTGCTCGACAAGGGCGATGCCCGCTTCGGTCAGGCTGACGTTGCGATCCTTTTCGTTAATCTCCACGTACTCGGGCTTGATCTGGCGCACGATCTGGGCCATCTTGCCGTACCACTCCAGGTCGCCCGAAGACGGCCCCGAGATGATAAGCGGAGTGCGGGCCTCGTCGATCAGCACGTTATCCACTTCGTCCACGATGGCAAAGTGGTGGCCGCGCTGGACGCGGTCTTCCAGGCGCATGGTCATGTTGTCGCGCAGGTAATCAAAGCCGAACTCGGAGTTGGTGCCGTAGGTGATATCGGCGGCATAGGCCTCGGCGCGGTCCACCAGGCGCAGGTGGTGTTGGTCTTCGTGCGGAGATTCGCGTTCGTAATCCACCAGGAAGGCCTTCTTGCCGTTCTCGGTGGCGGCGGCCATCTGCAACACACCGACGGTCAGCCCCAGGGCACGGAAAATCGGCTCCATCCAGCGCGCGTCGCGACGGGCCAGGTAATCGTTGACCGTGATCAGGTGCGCGCCGCGTCCCATGACGGCGTTCAGGTACAACGGCAGGGTTGCCACCAGGGTCTTGCCCTCGCCTGTGCGCATCTCGGCGATCTCGCCGCGATGCAGGGTGGCCCCGCCAATCAACTGCACGTCATAGTGGCGCAGGCCGATGGTCCGCTTGGAGGCCTCGCGCACGGCGGCAAAAGCCTCGGGCAGGATATCATCCAACGCATCCTGTTCGGCCTTGAACTGGGCCTTCTCCTCCAGACCGTCCACGTTGCCCATCAGGTCGCGCACGCGCTCACGGAATTCGTCCGTCTTGGCGCGCAGTTGCTCGTCGGTCAGCGCCTCGAATTCGGACTCCAGGTCATTGACCTGCCTGACGACGTCATTGAATTTTTGGACCGTTTTTTTGGTGGGGTCGCCACTGAATAGTTTTACGAAGTTTTTTAGCATTCCTGAACCTTTCGGTCGGAATTATAGCATGGCGAGGTTGGAGGAATATAAGAGAAAGGCGGACGCATAATGCGTCCGCCTCAAAAAATCCCATCCCCCCTGAACCCCCGTCCACCAGGCCC
>CALLJA010000264.1 GCA_938008865.1 uncultured Anaerolineales bacterium | reverse complement strand
GCCGACTGGCTGAAAGGTCTGGATACTGCCACATCCGAGCCGCCCGCTGCCCAGCCGACTGCCGAGTTCGAGACCCCCGACTGGTTGAAGGGCATGGACTCGACCCCCGAAGCCCCGGCAGCGACGCCTGCGTTCGACGCGCCCGATTGGCTCAAGGGGATGGATCATCCCGCGCCTGTAACCCCGCCTGCGGAACCCGTCGCGGAGGAGGCTGCCGCCTTCGACCTGCCCGACTGGCTGCGGGGTGCGGAACCTGCCGCCCAAACGGACATCGTCGCGCCCGAGCCGTCTGTGCCGACGCCCAGTTTCAACGTGGACCTACCCGATTGGTTGAAGGGAGCAGGTGTCGTCAGCGGTGAAGCGCCTGTCGCCCCGACTTTCGTGGCTGGGCCGTCCGCTCCTTCCGAGGCGCCCGCTCCCGCCGCGGCGGCCTTTACCGATGTGCCCGCTGATGTGGCCGGGGCCGCCATGCCCGACTGGCTCTCGAACCTGGGCTCCCGTTCTTCCGCTGAGACGTTCGACTCCTTCACCCCCGAAACCTCACGGCCCTCCGTCATCCCCGAGGAGGGCGAAATCCCGCCCGAGGAAGGCCTGCCCTCTGGCGACCTCGACTCGCTTTTCACCGAGATGCCCGATTGGCTGGCTTCGGCCGCCTCTGTGACCGCCCAGGCGCCCTCCGCCGAGGAACCCGATACGGCTATTTCGCCGGCCAGCCTGCCCTCGTGGGTGCAAGCCATGCGTCCGGTCGAAGCAGCCATGGCTGGGATCTCGGGCAGCCTGCCTGCCGACGAGTCGCTGGAGACCGATGGCCCGCTGGCCGGCCTGCACGGTGTGCTTCCGCCGGCCTTGTTCGCGGCAGCGATCAGCAAACCCAAACCGCTGGCCGTCAAACTTCAGACCGACGACGAACAACAAGCCCAGTCGGCCATGCTCGAACAAATCCTGTCTGCCGAGGCGCGGCCCGAGCCGATGCTCACACCTTCGCGCATGGGGTCGCAGCGTATCTTGCGGATTGTAATCGGCCTGCTGTTATTGATGGCTGTGATCGTCCCGGTCTTCCTGGGTACGCAGATGGTGCCGCTGCCGCTGGGCCGTCCTGCCGAGACAATGGCTGCCTTCAACGTGGCCGACTCATTGGTTCCGCCGGACGCGCCGGTATTGGTCGTTTTCGATTACGAACCCGCTCTGGCTGCTGAAATGGAAGCCGCTGCTGCTCCTTTGCTCGACCACCTAGTGGTCAAGAAGCACCCGCGCCTAGCCCTGCTCTCCACTTCGCCGACCGGTGCTGTGCTGGCCGAGCGCATGTTCAACGGTCCACTGGGCGACCTGACCGCCATCCAGAAGGTCAACCTCGGGTACCTGCCCGGCGGCCTGGGAACGGTGCGCGCCTTCGCTGAAAACCCATCTGCGACGGCGGCGCTGCCGGCCGACCTGTCCATTTTCAATTTGAACCCATCCACAGCCTGGCAATCTCCGCTGTTGCAGGACGTGCGGAGTTTCTCGAATTTTGCGGCCGTGATCCTGATCACCGACAGCGCTGAGACCGGCCGCGTGTGGATTGAGCAGGCCGGCCCGCTGCGCGGTTCGGCGCAGTTCGTGGTGGTCTCCAGCGCGCAGGCCTCGCCGTTGTTCCAGCCTTATTACCGCTCCGGGCAGATCAATGGCCTGGTCAGCGGCTTGTACGACGGGGCCGTGCTCGAACAGAACAACGCCAGCCGGCCCGGCTCCGCCCGCCGTTATTGGGATGCCTACAACTTCAGTCTGGCGCTGGTCCTCGCGTTGATTACGGTTGGCGCGTTGTGGAGCCTGGCGGCCAACCTGCGCGAACGCATGTCCTCCCGGGAGGGCGGCCAATGACCATCGACATCAACCTCATCACTGGCGCGCTCGGGTTCCTGTTCACCGTGCTGGTGTTCAGTTATCTGCTGGGCGATAACCTGCTCTTCCGCATCGGTACCTACATCTTCGTGGGTGTGACGGCGGGCTATGTGGCCTCGGTCGCCATGTGGCAGGTGGTCTATCCGCGCCTGATCTATCCGCTGGTGTACGGGTCCCCCACCGACAAACTGCTGGCTTTCTTCCCGTTGTTGTTGACCGGTTTCCTGCTCTTCAAGATCTCGCCGCGCACCAGCCACCTCGGTTCCCCTGCCATGGCTTACGTGGTGGGCGTCAGTGCGGCGGTGACGGTGGGCGGCGCGGTGATCGGCACGATCCTGCCGCAATCGCTGGCCACCATCGACCTGTTCAACCTGCAGGGCGCGCAATCGGTTTTCGACCTGGCCGAATCAGCCGGCAGTGGACTTCTCATTCTGGTTGGGCTGGTCGCCACGCTGGCGTATTTCCACTTCGGCGCGCGTACCGCCGCGGATGGTGCAGTGCGTCGTTTCGGTCCCATTGAACTCCTGGCCTGGGCCGGGCGGCTGTTCGTGGCCGTCACCCTGGGCGCCTTGTTCGCCGGCGTGTTGCTGGCTTCGCTGACGGCGCTGGTCGAGCGCGTCTCCTCCTGGTTCATATTCTTCTCTTCCTTCTAAGCCTATGCCTGTCTCATTGATCGAAGGCGACTCTCTCCTGGCAGTTGACATCGGCGCGGCCACCACGCGCGCGGTGCTCTTCGACGTGGTCGAAGGCCAATATCGTTTCGTGGCGGCCGGTCATTCCCTGTCCACTGCCGAGGCCCCGTTCAAGGATGTGATCGAGGGCGTACGTAATGCCATCACCCATCTGCAAAATGTAACCGGGCGTGCCTTCCTAGACACAGACCGCGACTTGGTCATTCCCAGCCAGCCCAACGGCGCGGGGGTGGATGCCTTCGTCGCTACCCTGTCAGCCGGGCCCACGCTCAAAGCCGTCACCGTTGGGTTGCTGGCCGACGTCTCGCTCGAATCGGCCCGCCGCCTGACCGAAACGATCTACGCCCGCGTCGTGGATAGCATCGGCCTGACCGACCACCGCCGCCCGGACGAGGTCATTGACGGCCTGCTGGCCCTGCGCCCGGACGTGGTGGTGGTAACCGGCGGCACTGATGGCGGCGCGTCGCGCTCCATCCAGAAAATGCTCGAACCCATCGGCCTGGCCAGTTACCTGATGCCGGCCGAGAAGCGGCCCGCCGTGTTGTACGCAGGCAACCAGAAGATGGAGGAGGAGGTCAAGTCGCTGCTCGGCACGCTGACATCCTCGCTGCACTTCAGCCCGAACGTGCGCCCCTCGCTCGAAACCGAAGACCTCGACCCCGCCGCACGCGAACTGGCGCGCCTGTTCATCGAGGTCCGTAAACGCCAGATCAAGGGTGTGGACACGGTGGCCGCCTGGGCCAGCGGGCACATCCTGCCCACCGGCTATGCGAGTGGGCGCATGATGCGCTACCTGAGCAGGGTCTTTGGTTCGGCCAAAGGCATCCTCAGCGTGGATATCGGCGCATCGGCCACGCTGGTCGCGGCGGGCTTCAAGGGCAAGTCCACGCTGGGCGTTTATCCGCAATTCGGCCTGGGCGAGAACCTGCCCGGGCTGCTCAACCACACCACCCTCGAAAACATCCTGCGCTGGTCGCCGCTCGACATCTCGGTAGGCGTGCTGCGCGATTATCTGTACCAGAAGGCGCTTTATCCGTCCACCATCCCCGGCACGCGCGAGGACCAGGCCATTTCGCAGGCCGTTGCGCGCGAATGTTTGCACCTGGCAATCCAGTCTGCGCGGCGCGATTTCCCCGCCAACGCGGCTTCGCTGAATCCACGCCAGCTCCCGCTGTTCGACCCGATTCTAGCGGGCGGCGGCGCGCTCTCGGATGCGCCCACCCCGGGCCACAGCCTGCTGCTGTTGTTGGATGCGCTCCAGCCGGTTGGTGTGACGACCGTGATCCTCGACCAGAACAACCTGCTCCCGATCCTGGGTGCGGCGGCGGGACGCAACAGCCTGTTACCGGTCCAGGTGGTGGGGTCGGGGGCCTTCATCAGCGTCGGCACGGTGGTTTCTCCGCTGGTGCGCACTGCGTATGGGGCGCAGATCCTGCGGGCGCGTTTGATATACGAAGACGGCACCGAGGCCCGTATGGACCTCAAGTTTGGCGCGCTCGAGTTACTGCCCCTGCCCAGCCCGCAAAATGCCAGGCTCATCCTGCAGCCCACCGGCCACGCGGACGTGGGCTTCGGCCCCGGGCGTAGCGGCGAGGTGACCGCCACCGGCGGCGCCTTGGGCGTGGTCTTCGATGGGCGCGGGCGTCCACTCGACCTGCCGTCCGATGCAGTGCGGAGGCGTGAATTGATCAAAAAATGGTACTGGACTGTGGGAGGCTGACCCGATGCTGGCATCCCTGGTTCACATTCTGCCCTTGACGACCATCGTGCGCGAACGGCTCCTGCCCGTGTCGGGCCGGGTAACGGCGCGCCTCAACCAAAAGGTTGGTCCCACCGACGTGGTGGCGGAGGCTGCCTGGGCACGCGAGCATATCCTAATCGATGTGGCCGGCGCGCTACGCCTCCCCATTCCCGCTGCTGACCGTCTGTTGCGCTGCAAGGTAGGCGACGAATTGCCCGCCAGCGCCGAAGTCGCGGTGGGCGCGGGCCTGTTCCCCAAATCGGTGCGCACTCCCAAGGATGGGCGCGTAATCGCCGCAGGCGGCGGACAGGTGCTGCTCGAAACCGGCGAGACCAGCCTGCAACTGCGCGCGGGCCTGCCGGGCAATGTCATCGAAGTCATCCCCAATCGCGGCGTGGTCATCAAAACGGCCGGGGCGCTTATTCAGGGTGTGTGGGGGAACGGACGCATCGACACGGGCGTGCTGGTCAACCTGGCCGAGAAGGCCGACGGCGTGCTGGCCCCGTCCCGCCTGGACGAAACCATGCGCGGCCAGATTATCCTTGGCGGTCTGTGCAAGGACGCCGAGACCCTGCAGACCGCATCCGAGATCGGGGTGCGCGGGCTGATCCTTTCGAGCCTGTTCCCATCGCTCCTGCCGCTGGCCGCGCGGATGCGTTTCCCCATCGTGGTTACCGACGGCTTCGGCAGCCTGCCCATGAACTCGGCGGCCTACCGCCTGTTGAGCACCAACGCCAAACGCGACGTCACGCTCAACGCCGAGGCCTACGACCGTTACACGGGTGCGCGTCCCGAAGTCATCATCCCGCTGCCGATCACGTCCGAACCCGCCCTGCCGCGCGAGGTGGAAGCCTACGCGCCCGGTCAGACCGTGCGCATGCGCCGTCCGCCTTCGATGGGCGCCATTGGCACCATCGTGCTTTTGCGCCCGGGCCTGACCTTGCTCACTAGCGGTCTACGCGCGCCCGCCGCCGATGTGCGGATGGAAACCGGCGAGACGGTCATCGTACCTCTCGTAAATCTGGAAGTTGTGGGATAATTACCCAAGCATCGCGCGCCCAATGGCGGGCCTGTGATGTCTCAATGAACAAGAGGAGAGTGAATCCATGTACGAAGGCGACGAAACCAATTTCGATGCGGCTCCCCCTGAGGAGAACAACAACCGCACGTTCATCTTCATCGCAGGCGGGCTGGGACTGGTCGTTCTGCTGTCAATCGTGTGTCTGGCGGTCTATGCCCTGGTCATCCTGCCCAGGAACCGCGCGACCACGGCCCAGGCGCTCGATGCCCAGAACACCCAGGTCGCTGAGATGAATGCCGCCCTGACGGCCACCGTCCAGGCAGCCATCGTCCCGACCATGACCTTCACCCCACTGCCCAGCCCGACCCCTGTGCTGGCTCAGCTCGAACCGAGCGCCACCCCCCTCCCGCCCACACCTGACCCTGCTACCGCCACCGTGGCCGTGGCCCTCACACAGGTCGCAAACGCGGCCCAGAACCCGGTTACGCCCCCCGCGCCGGGCGGTAGTATGCCTCGCAGCGGTATCGCGGATGAGTACGGTCTGCCCGGCCTGTTGGCCGCCACCCTGATCCTGGTCATCGTCATCGTTGTGGCCCGCCGAATGCGCTCTGCGCCCGTCAGGAACCGTTAGGCGCTTGCGGCTGCCGAAGAATAACTACGGGACAGCAGGCGACTGCTGTCCCGTTCGTTTCATAGAGAGAACTAGAGATGCACATCCGCCAGATTTTTAAAGAACACGAGACCACCTTTAGCTTTGAATTCTTCCCGCCGCGCACACCCGAATCCGCCGAGACCCTGCGGCAGACCATCGAGCAGTTGACGTCGCTGATGCCTTCATACGTCAGCGTGACGTATGGTGCGGGCGGATCCACCCGCCAGTTGACGCATGACCTGGTCACGCGTATTCAGCAGGAGACCGACCTGACCGTCATCTCGCACTTGACTTGCGTGGGCTCGACCATCCCCGAAGTCCATGCCATTCTCGAAACCTACCAGGCCAACGGCATCCACAACATCATGGCCCTGCGCGGCGATCCCCCGCGCGGAAGCGGTCCCTTCACGCCGACGGAGGATGGATTCAAGAACGCCACCGAGTTGGTCGCTTATATCAAGAAGAACTTTCCGCGCTTTGGCATCGGTGTGGCGGGTTATCCCGAGGGACATCCCGAAACGCCCAATCGCTTGAAGGAGATGGACTATCTGAAGGCCAAGATCGATGCGGGCGCAGATTTTATCTGCACCCAATTGTTTTTTGATAACCACACCTTTTTTGATTTCTGCGAACGTTGCGAACTGGCGGGAATCAAAGTGCCTGTGCTGGCGGGACTGATGCCTATTACCAGTCGCAAGTCCATGCAGCGCATGGCCGAACTCTCAGGCGGGTCGGTCTTCCCCGCCAAGCTGCTGCGCGCCCTGGCCCGCGCCGAGAACGACGACTACGCCGAAAAGGTCGGCATCCACTGGGCCACCGCGCAGGCGCTTGACCTGCTCGATAATAACGTCAAAGGCATCCACTTTTACACGCTCAATCAATCAAAGGCCACTTTGCAGATCTACGAATGGCTGGGGGTCAGCTCATCTAATGCACTGAGATAAACAAAAAGGACGGTCACAGGAACGTGACCGTCCTTTTTTATTTATTGCTTCCTATACAACGCTCTCAGCCACCTTGCGGCCATAGCCCATCAAGGCCTTGACCATCTCATGTGTGCGACCCTCGGCGTAAACGCGCAG
>CALLJA010000263.1 GCA_938008865.1 uncultured Anaerolineales bacterium | reverse complement strand
AAGCTGCCAATCCTCACTCCCCAACTACCCCTTCTTCTGCTCCTTCGCCCAGCTATCCTTCAAGCCGACCGTCAGATTGAAGACGGGTTTCCCGTCCGTCGAGTCGAGGTCGGTGCAGAAGTAGCCCTGGCGCTCGAACTGGAAACGCTCGCCAGGCTGGGTGGCCGCCAGGGAAGGCTCCACGTAGGCGTTGCCCAACACTTCGAGCGAACTGGGGTTGATGATGTTCTCCAGGTCGCCGTCGTCGGGGCGCTCGACCGTGAACAACTGTCGGTACAGGCGCACTTCGGCCTGCTGGGCATGTTCGGCGGAGACCCAGTGAATGGTCGATTTGACCTTGCGGCCGTCGGGCGAATCGCCGCCGCGCGTGGACGGGTCGTAGGTGGCGTGGATTTCCACCACCTGGCCCGCCTCGTCCTTGACCACGTGCGTGCACTTGACGAAGTAGGCGTAGCGCAGGCGCACCTCGTTGCCAGGATACAGGCGGAAGTACTTGGGCGGCGGCGTCTCGCGGAAGTCGTCCTGCTCGATGTAGAGCACCTTCGAGAACGGCACCTTGCGCGCGCCCGCGTTCGGGTCCTCGGGGTTGTTGATGGCGTCCAACTCTTCGCTCTGTCCGTCGGGGTAGTTGTCGATGACCAGCTTGAGCGGGTTCAGCACGGCCATGCGGCGCAGGGCGCGCTTGTTCAGGTCGTCGCGGATGATGGCGTCGAACTGGGCCATCTCGACCCAGCTGTCGTTCTTGGTCTCGCCCGTGCCCGTCACGAAGGCGATGATCGCCTCGGGCGTCACACCGCGGCGGCGCAGGCCGCGCAGGGTCGTCAGGCGCGGATCGTCCCAGCCGTTCACCACGCCCGTTTCCACCAGTTTGCGCACTTTGCGCTTGCTCATCATGGCGTAGGTCAGATTGAGGCGCGAGAATTCGATCTGGCGGCTGGGGAAGGCCTCCAGTTTCTGCAGGAACCACTCGTACAGCGGGCGGTGGATGATGTATTCGTTCGAGCACAACGAATGCGTCACGCCTTCCATCGAGTCGTTCTGTCCGTGCGACCAGTCGTACATCGGGTAGATGTGCCACTTATCGCCCGTGCGGTGGTGATGCACGTGCATGATGCGGTACATCACGGGGTCGCGCAGCAGGATGTTGGGGTGCGCCATATCGATCTTGGCGCGCAATACGCGGCTGCCCTCGGCGAATTCGCCGTTCTTCATGCGTTCCAGCAGGTCGAGGTTTTCCTCCACCGAGCGGTTACGCCAGGGGGAATCGGTGCCAGGCCGCAGCGCAGATTCGGTCTCGCTCCACTTGGTGCCCTTGGGCAGCGTGCCGCGGTTGGCGCTCATTTCCTCCTGCGTCTGGTCGTCCACGTAGGCCAGGCCCATCTTCACCAGGCGCACGGCCCACTCGTAGAGCAGGTCGAAGTAATCGGAGGCAAACGTCACCCTGGCCCACTGGATTCCCAGCCAGGCTGCGTCCTCTTCGATGGCTTCCACGAACTCGGTCTCCTCCTTCGAGGGGTTGGTGTCGTCGAAGCGCAGGTACAACTCGCCGCCGAAATTTTTGGCGGTGAAATAATCGATCAGGAAGGCTTTGACGTGGCCGATGTGCAGGTAACCGTTCGGCTCGGGGGGCAGGCGCGTGCGGACGTAACTGAAGCGGCCCGCGCGCAGGTCTTCGGCCACGGCTTCGCGGATGAAATCTGGGATCTTGTTCTCTTCTGGACTCATGCTGAATGCCCTTCATGGGAGGATACGGGGCCTGGTTCCGCCGCGACGGGCGGGGGCCTCCGCTATGTTTTCTGGACCCTCGGCCTGGTCCCGTTATGGGGCGATGTGTGGGCGTTTGGGCGTGCCCATTATAACAAACTCCATCCGCAGGTATAATTGTCCCCATTAAAGGAGAGCCGCATGTCCGACGAAAAGAATCCGCGTATCCGCTTCCTGGGCACCTATTTCGAGCGTGATGTTGTGTTGAAGACGGCGCAGTGGGCCAAAGTCTTCGCCTGGGTGGGGGCGGCATTTTACCTGCTGGCCTGGCTGGTTTCATTGGGCCAATTCCTGCTGCAACTCTCGACGGGCCTGTTCACCATCAGCAAAGGCATGACCTTCCTGGATGTGCTGAGTTACTTTTCGCCGTTCCTGACCCAGCCGCTGCCTGGCGTGTTGTACTTCTTTGCCTTGCAGGGCATCGCCTCGGCCCTGCAGATCCTGATGGACGTGGAAGACAACACCCGCCACAGCGCGCGCAAATAGCCCCCTTGCCTATTTATAGGGGCTATGCTAAAATATCGCCCGCTGGTTTATTGGGGGCTCGTCTAATGGCAGGACGGCTGACTCTGGATCAGCTAGTAGTGGTTCAAATCCATTGCCCCCAGCTAAGAAAAAGCCCTCTGAAAAGAGGGCTTTTTTGTTGTTTAGCTCATGCCGTTGCAAGCCGCCGCTTGTGCTCTTTGGCGGCGAAGCAATCTCTTGTTTTCGAATAAGAATGAGATTGCTCACCCGCACTGCGCCTGTGATTTGTGCAGGTGCAAGTATCGGGTTTGGCGCTCTCGCGCCTTGTCTCTCGCAATGACATTTGCGCAATCCCCAGCGGTATACTTGACCCGCAATCCCATCCCAACAGGTGACCCTTTTCATGTCCGCTGACTTCATCCCGCCTTTCTACATTCGCAGCGCCATGACGCAGACTTTGCTGGCCAGCGGCAGCCTCGGCATTGACCGAGCGCATCCCATGCAGCAGGCCGCCAGGGAAGTGATCCTGCGTCCGTTTGGGGAGGTGCGCTTGCAGGGGTTTTATTCCCCCCAGTCGCGCGGACCCGCCAGGGGCGTGGCGATGCTTCTCCACGGCTGGGAAGGCAGTGTCCATTCGGCGTATGTCTTGCGCACGGGACAATTCCTGTATG
>CALLJA010000262.1 GCA_938008865.1 uncultured Anaerolineales bacterium | reverse complement strand
TAGGAGAAGGAGAGGTCGGAGACTTGTAATTGGTAATCGGTGATTGGCTCACTGTGAGGTGTAGGGGAGTCCGTCACTACGGGCTGGGTGTCCACCACCTCGAACAGGCGGCGGGCGGCTTCGCGGGTGGCGTTCCACATTTGGGCGGCCAGCGGCAGCGGCATGACGGCTTCGAAGGAGGCCAGCGTCAGCAGCGTCAGCGAAGCCAGCATGGGCCCCGCGATGGTCCCCGCATGGACGGGCGGAATAGCCAGCACCAGGACCGTCCACATGCCCATCTGCACCAGCAGCGTGGTCAAGCCCGAATGGATGCCTGTCACGCGCGCCATGCGGCGCTGGGCGTTGCCATAGTCCACGCCGTTGGCGGCGACTTCGTCGAAGCGCTGCGAGGCGCGGCCATAGGCCAGCAGGTCAGCCATACCCTGGATGCCGTCCACCAGGCGGACGTGCAGGTCACTGCGCAGGTGGATCGAGTCCACGGCGGGGCGGCGGCTGATGACTTGCGCCAGCAGAGGCAGGAGCAGGCCGAGGCTGAGGAAAAAGCCCAGGAAGGCCAGCGCAAGCGGAAGTCCAAAGGAGCCGAGGAAGAAGGCCACGCCGATCCCGATCAGGACCGCCGTCAGCGGCGGGGAGACCACGCGCACGTAGAAATTTTCCAGCGTTTCCACGTCGCCGACGACGCGCGCCAGCAGGTCGCCCGCGCGATATTCCATCAGACGGGCGGGGGCCAGCGGTTCGAGCTTTTCGTAGAACCAGACGCGCAGGCGCGAGAGCAGGCGGAAGGTGACATCATGCGAGACCAGACGCTCGGCGTAGCGGAAGAGTCCGCGCGAGATGCCAAAGAAGCGCGTCCCCACCACGGCCACGCCCAGGTCCGCCACGGAGGTGGCGATGGCGGCGGTGGAGATCAGCCAGGCCGAGGTTCCCATCAGCGCCACGCTCGACGCGACCGTGCCCGCGCCAATCAACACGGACAGCGCCACACGTCCCCATTCTCCATTGAGGAAGGAGAGTAGGCGGGTGAGGATTGAAGACTGGCGAATGGCAATTGGGGATTGAGGGGCGGTAATTGATAATTGGTAATTAGGGATTGGGGATTGGGGAATACCTTTGAACGCGGCGTCAGCCTTCTTTCCTGCCTTCGACAGGCTCAGGCCAGCGCTTTCCTCTTTCGTTTCATACGTTCTCACCATGCTGGCATAGATACCATCCTGCGTGAGCAACTCGCGATGCGTGCCTTGCTCGACGATACGGCCCGCTTCGATGACGACGATCTGGTCGGCCTGGAAGATGGTGTTGAGGCGATGTGCGATGGTCAGGACCGTGCGTCCCTGCATCAGGCGTTGGGTCGATTCTTCGAGCAGGGATTCGGTCTCAGGGTCGAGGCTGGAAGTAGGTTCGTCCAGGATGAGGATGGGCGCATCTCGCAGGAAGGCGCGCGCCAGGGCCAGACGTTGGGCCTGGCCGCTGGAGAGGCGCGCGCCGCCTTCGCCAATGACGGTCTCGTACCGTTGCGGCAGCAACTCGATGAACTCCTCCAAGTGTGCGGCGCGCGCGGCGGCGGAGACTTCCGCATCGCTGGCCTCGGGCCTGCCCAGACGGATGTTGGCCGCGAGGGTGTCGTGGAAGAGATACGGCTTTTGCGGCACCCAGGCGATGTGGGAGATGGACGGTGGACCGTAGACCGTGGACGATTGGCCAGGGACCGTGGTAATGATCTGCCCCTGTGTCGGTTGCAGGAAGCCGAGCAGCAGGTTGGTCAGCGTGGTCTTGCCTGCGCCTGTCTTGCCGACCAGCGCGATGTGCTGACCTTTGGCGAGGGTCAGGTTGATGCCTTCCAACGCGGGAGTCGTCTCGCCAGGATACGTGAACGTGACATCCTCGAACGAGATGCTGTTCACTTCTGGCAATGGTTCGCTGCTCACGTTCGTCTGTTCGCTGGGAATGGGCGTGTCCAAAATCTCATAGATGCGCCTGGCTGCCGTGGTGCCTGACATGCCCGCATGGAAACGGGCGCCCAGCGCACGCAGCGGCATGTAGAACTCAGGTGCCAGCACCAGCAGAAAGAGCGCAGGCTGGAATTCCATTCTGCCGTAGAGCAGGCGGAAACCAATCTCCACGGCGACGATGGCGGTGCTGAGCGTAGCCAGCAACTCCAGCGCCAGCGCAGAGAGGAATGTGATGCGCAGCACGCCGAGCGTGGTGTCGCGGAACTGGTCGCTGACCTTGGCGATGGTCCTGGTCTGTGCCTTGGATTGGCCGAACAGCTTGAGCGTGGTCAGCCCTTGCAGGCTGTCGAGGAAGTGCGCGCTCAGCAGGCGTAACGTCTCGTACTGGCGTTTGGTGACGGTTTCCGCGCCCTTGCCGATCATGATCATAAAGAAGGGGATCAGCGGCGCGGTGACGAGGAAGACGATGCCCGTCAGCAGGTCGATGGGGAAGACGAAGATCAGGATCGAGATCGGGATGAGAGTCGTGATGACCAGCTGCGGCAGGTACTGGCTGAAGTAGGCGTCCAGCGCCTCGATGCCCTCGACCGCGGCGGCGGTCA
>CALLJA010000261.1 GCA_938008865.1 uncultured Anaerolineales bacterium | reverse complement strand
CGCCGCGCGTCGCGCCCTGGACGAAGACTCCGTCCCGATAGTGCAGAACCACGCTCAGGCCGTCGATCTTCGGCTCGACCACGAACTTCGCCCGCTCGACGCGGTCATCCAGTTTACGGACGCGCTCGAACCAGGCGCGCGCATCCTCCGCGCCGAAGGCATTGGCCAGCGAGAGGATCGGCGCGGGGTGACGTACCTTTTCGAAGCGCTCGGCGGGACGGGCGCCCGCACGCTGGGTGGGCGAATCGGGCGTGACCCACTCAGGGTGTTCCGCCTCGATGGCCTTGAGTTCGTTCGTCAGGCGGTCGTACTCGAGGTCGCTGATGATGGGCGCATCCAGCACGTGATAGCGATGATTGTGCTCATGCACCTGCTGTTTCAACTCTTCGTAGCGGGATCGGGTGTTCATACAATAATTATAGCCGATTGACCTCGGCCCGCTCCCGTTGTACACTGTTCACATGCCGCCGACCGAAAACCGCCTGCACCCCGCCGACCTGCTCGAACTGGACCCTATCCAGCGGCAGGTTTTGTTGCGCGTCGTCCGCCGTGGACGGGTGAAACGCTCGGCGGTCCTGCGCGCGCTGCCCGCGCAGGAGGCCCAGGCTGTGGATGCGGCGCTGGCGGGCCTGGTGGCGCGCGGCTGGCTGGAGCAAGCCCAAACAGGCGGGGAGGCCGTGTTCCAGATTCGCTGGGGCAAGCGCGCGACCATCGACCTGGGCAAGACCGACCTGCGCCGTCAACTGGGCGGCCGTTCGCTGTACGCCAGCCTGAACCTGCCCGAGGAGGTCGAGCCGCCCACCCAGCCCGCCGCCGACCGTCAGCGCCAGGCCCTGTTCTTCATGCTGATTCTGGCCATCGTCAACTCGCTGGTACTCGGCATCCTGGACGTGGTGGCGGTCTCGGGTTTCGTGGAGAACCTGAACACCCGCAGCCTGCCCTGGTTGTGGACGGTGGAGATGCTGATCGGCCTGGGCTTTTCGGGCTTCTACCTGCAATCCATCGACCGCATCCCGCGCCTGAAACTGGTCAACTGGCTGCTGGGCGGCCTGGCGGGTTTGTACCTGGTCTTTGCGGTGTTGTTCGTGGCGGGCATGTCCACGCGTATCACCTTCCCCCTGCTGTATCTCATCTACACCCAGCAGGCCATCGTCTTCCCGATGGCGTTTTGGAACCTGGCCAACGACGAGTATTCGCTGGTGGAGGCGCGCAAGGTCTTCCCCTGGCTTGCCTCGGGCGAGATGATCGGACGCCTGATCGGCTATGCCCTCTTCAGCCTGCCCGGGCTGATGGGCTGGGCGGACCTGGAGGCGTTCCTGGCGGGCAATCCGCACCTGTTGTTGCTGGTCAGCGCGGTGTTGTTCCTGGCAGGCTTATTCCAATCGCGCAAGGCACCCGAGGCGCACGGCCAGCGCGTCGAGATGGCAGCCCGCTCATTGCGCGAGAGTTTCGACGAGGCGCTGGACATCGTGCGGCGCGTTCCGCTCTTCCGCCACCTGACCGTCGCCTCGACGCTGGTGTGGACAACGCTCATTATTTTGTGGTTCCTCTTCTACCAGGCGCTCGATAACCAGAGCGGCGGCGAGGGCGGGTTTGCGCTGGGCTACAGCCTGTTCAACATCGCCTACCTGCTTGTGCCGCTGCTGATGCAATGGCGGCTGACGGGTTACCTGTTCAAGGTCATCGCGCCGAGCGACGTGCTGCTCGGGCTGCCGCTGGTGGCGCTGTTGGGCGTGCTGGTGGGCCTGGTCTTTCGCGGCGACGCGGGCATGGTGGCGGCCATCTTCCTGCCGATGGTGGCCTATAACGCCTGGGACCTGCCCGCCATGCAGGCCCTGCAAAACCTGGTCCCCGAGGAGCGCCGTGGACGGGTGCGCGCCCTGCTCAGCAATTACTCGTACGCGCTGGGAATCATCTTCGGCAGCGCCCTGCTGGGATTGTTACTGTTGATCGAGCGCCATTTGCCGCCCGAGATCTTCCGCCTGCTGGCGCTGATGCTGGCCCTGATCGCCGCGCTGGGGGCGGTCACGGCGGCGCTGTGGGCCCGCTCGACCTACGAGGAGAGTCTGCTCTCGTGGCGGCTCAGCCGCCGCCAGCGCAATTCGGATGTGCTGGACAAACTGGGAGATTTATAAAAAACAAGGCCAGGCGATTTGCCTGGCCTTGTTGTCATTTCTGGTCATCCTCTTCGATCTTTTTCCACAGCCCCAGTGCGGGCCGCATCAGCGGGCGCGTCATGGACGAGAGGCGCGTCTCAAAGAAGACATCGCTCGCGTTAGAGAAGGGTGAGAGTTGGAACAGTTTGCGGGCGACCAACAGGTCTGCCAGTTCGCGGGCGAGTTCAGGTTTCAGGTCCAGCCGCTTGGCCAGGTCGGTCAGGGAGATGCGGCCAATCCGCACGGCGAAGGTGAGGGTGGACGAAAGCGGTTCGGGGAAGGCGGCCACATCCGAGGGGCGGATGTCGTCCTTCCGTTCGCGCAACTGCTTGCAGAGGTCTTCGAATTGCTTGTGGTCCACGGCTTTACCTTGACTGGAGTCGCCCTAGGCCTCGATCAGGTCCACGACACGGCGCAGGCCAGCCGTCACAGGGTGATCGGGGTAGCGCAGTGAGAAGATGCCCGAACTGGCCAGGGTCATCATTTCATCCGAGTGCGGCAGCACCGCGCCCACGTTGGCCTTGTAGGTCTGTTCCACGCGAGTCTTGACGTCTTCCGGTTCGAAGGCCTGCGGCACCTTGTTGACGAGCATGATCATGCGCGGCACATCCAGTTTGCGGGCCACGTCCACGGTAACGGCGGTGCCCTGGTAATCCTGCTGGTCGGGGCGCATGATGATGAGCAGCACGTCCGAGATGGCGATGGAGAGCAGGGTCTCTTCGTTCAGGCCGGGGTGGGTGTCGATCAGCAGGTAGTCCAGATTCATTTCCTTGACGATGTCGCGGAAGCCGTCGTTAAGCAGGCCTACGTCGTAGCCCTCGCGCAGGATGCGGGCGATCTCGCCAGCCTTGATGCTGGAGGGGATGAGGAAGACCTGGCCCTTGATCTCACCGCCGAGGCGGCCGGTCACGTCGTGGGCGGCTTCCTTGATGGAGCATTTGCCCCACAGGTAGTCGTTGAGCGAGTGGACCATCTCGGACTCGTCGAGATTGAAGAGCACATGAATGCCCGGGGACTGGATGTCGGTATCCACGATGCCGACGCGGGCCCCATCCACGGCCAGCAGGGCGGCCACGTTGGCTGTGGTGTTGGACTTGCCCGTGCCTCCGCGGAACGAGTGGACGGAAACGATTTTGGACATCTTGCTTCTCCCGTTGAGAGTTGCACTGCCTGGGCAGTGGTGGAATCTTGAATGTGTTGATAATTATAGCCGAGGTGCATCAAATTTCATACCCTCCCGCGCACCGCCGGCGTCCGCGCCTAAATTCTTACATCTTTGTAATTCACTTGCATACCTGTTTGTGATATATTCGCGTCTGTGAGCAGAACGGCAAACATCCCTTTTCCTGTTCCAGCCCTTTTCCCCACGTGATTACAACTAATTCTACAGAAAACCCCTCTCCAGCACTGCCGCTCATTTCCGATGAGACCTTGATACGGCAGTTCAAGGATGGCCAGGCAGAGGCCTTCAACGCACTGTATGCGCGCCACGTTTCCAGCGTGTACAGGCGGGTCTGCTACGTTGTCCCGTCTGAAGACGTGGAGGACGTGACCCAGGAGGTCTTCATCGCGGCGCTGCAATCGCTCGGTTCATTTCGCGGCGAATCGCAGTTCAGCACCTGGCTCCGCACCTTAACAAACTATAAGGTAGCCGAATTTTATCGAAAACGAAATCGGAAGAAGGAAGCCCCGCAGGCCCCGCTTTCGGAAGCCGACCAGCGGCGCGCGGGTGGCCCTGGCCGCGCAGAGGAGGAGCAGATCCAACTCCAGAACGCGCTCAACCAGCTCCCCGAAAGTTACCGCGAGGTGCTCCTGCTCCGTTTCGCGGAAGGTTTGCAATTTCACCAGATCGCCGGGCTGACGGGACAAAATCTGGAAGCCACCAAGTCCCTGTTCCGCCGCGCGGTCGCAAAGCTTCGCTTATTTCTGGAATGAAGGATCATGAAAACTTCTGACAACACCCCTTCCCCCACCCTGGACGATCGGCTGGCCGACTTCGCCGACCGCGCCCTGGCCGGGACTGCGAAGCAAACCGACTCCCACGCGGAAGACGACTTGCGCGACCTCGAGCAGGTTGTCTTGCGCCTGCAACAGGCGGCTCCTGAAAGGCCGCTCTCAGAGGCAGACATCCGACGGATGCAGGCTGGGTTCAACGCCCGCGCCCGCAGGGAGCAGCGGGCATCGGCCCAACCGTTCTGGAAGGCCTGGTTTGGCGGCTGGCAGCCGCAGGTCCGCTTTGCGCTCGCGGGGCTGGCGGTCCTGGCTGTGGTCCTGCTGGCCGTCCCCTTCCTGAACCTCGAAGGGCAGGCGGTCAGCGGTGCGGCAGGCATGACCCCGCAAGGCAGGGCCGCGCTGACCGCTGCGGTCCTCCTCGTGGCCGGGCTGCTCTTTTGGCTGAGCCGCCGCAAATAACGCGGCGCGGATGTATCCCTTTCATGTTCTCCAAAGGAGGCATGCAGGCGAATCGAAACTCCATTTCACACATCAAAGAACCCCGAACTTATTTCAACCGCTCAAGGAGAGAAAAGATGAAACATACCAGGCAAGACAGGACGGGCTGGGCGAAAAGCGCCTTTGCAGTCCTCACGCTGATCGTCATTTTGTCCATGCTGCTGACGGCCTGCGCGCCCGCCCAGGGCATCGAAGGCGCTGGCGGACAGGGGAACGGAAACAATAACGGCAATGGCGGCGGCAACGGCAACGGGGGCGGAAACGGCGGGGGGAACGGCGGCGGCAATGGGGGCGGGAACAATGGAAATAATAACGGCAACAACGGCGGGGGAAATGGCGGCGGCAATAACGATAACAATGGCAATAACGGGGGCGGAAATAATGGAGGCGGCAACAACGGGGGTGGTAATAACGACAATAGCGGAAATAATGGGGGTGGGAACGGTAATAACGACAATAACGGTAACAATGGCAACAATGGGGGCGGCAATAACGGAAACAACAACGGCAACAATAACGGCAACAACGGGGGCGGCAATGGCAATGGCGGGGGAAACGGCAACGGAAATGGGAACGATAACGGCGGCGGCAACGGGACCCCGATCGGCGGCGGCCACACCCCGGTCACCATCTGCCACCGCACGGGCAGTTCCTCCAACCCGTATGTCGAGATCACCGTGGACGATGACGGCGTGTACTCCGGCCACATCTACCACGCCGGCGACATCATCCCTGCGCCGGCTGGCGGCTGTCCCAAAGGCGACGACCCCACCACGGCCACGCCTCCGCCCGGTGGCAAGGGACACACCCCGGTTGAGATCTGCCACCGCACCGGCAGCGCCAGGAACCCTTACGTCAAGATCACCGTGGACGATGACGGCGCATATTCGGGCCACATCGACCACCCCGGTGACATCATCCCCGCGCCGGCTGGTCCGTGCGTGAAGACCAGCGACCCTACGGCCACCCCCGCCGCCACTTCGACCCCCGGCGGACCGACCGAGACCCCGGCACCCACATCCACGCCTGGCCCCACGCCTACCACGCCTCCGCCGTCCGAGCCGACGCCCTTCCCGCCTCCTCCTATCACGGAGGTGCCCGCGGCGCCCAAACCTATCCCGGGCTGCACCAGTTGGATTATGTTCCACTCCTTCCGTGAAGGCAACCTGCAAATTTTCCGCCTCGATGGGGTGGAGGGCGCGGCGGATGCAAACCTGCTCAACCTGTCGAAGGGCGCCTCCACCGATTCGCGCCCGAGCCGCTCACCCGACGACACCCGGGTGGTGTTCCAGAGCAACCGCGACGGCAACGTGGAACTGTACCTGACTGACAGCCAGGGCCAGTCGCAGACCCGCCTGACCAAGACCCAGTCGAACAACATCAACTCGATGTTCGGCCCGGATAACCAGTCCATTGTCTACCAGGGCGACCGCAACGGCAACTGGGACCTGTTCCTGCTCGACGCGCAGACCGGCGTCGAACGCCAGCTCACCAGCGACCCGTCCGACGACGTCAACCCCTACTGGTCACCCGACCACGAGTGGATCACCTTCCAGAGCAACCGCTCCGGTTCGTGGAACATCTACCTGCTCAATGTGACGACCGGCAACGAATATCAGGTCACTTCCTTTGCGGAAGATGCCATCTTCCCGTCCTGGTCGCCCAACGGCAAACAGTTATCTTTCATGGCGAACTTCAACGGCTCTTGGGACCTGTTCATCACTGACCTGCAGGGACAGAACCTGACCCAGGTCACCACGAACGGCAACGCAGGCAATGCCACCTGGTCGCCTGACGGCTTCCGCCTGGCCTACCAGGTGGAACAGGATGGCAACGTGGATGTGTTCACCTTCGACACCACCACCAACATCGAGTACCGTCTGACCGATTACGCCGGGCCCGACAGCGCCCCCACCTGGGATTGCGGCGGCAGCAACATCTCCTTCACCACCATCCGCAGCGGCAACCCGGATATCTTCAGCGTCACCTGGACTGGCGGCGAGGCCAGCTTCATTACCAACAGCCCCGCCACCGACAAGTGGTCGCAGTGGTCGCCTTCCAAGGAACCCGGCTCGCGCGGGTACTAATCTGCTGACTTGAAAACAGGAGGCGAGATTGACTTGTCAATCTCGCCTCCTCGGCCATTCTTGTACAGCCCATCCATCTACGGTATGATTTTTCCATGACCTCTGTGATCGCATTGACCCTTGCGTGCCTGATCCCGCTGACCTTCCTGTACCTCATGCGCGGCGTGGATTTTTACAAGACGGGCAATTTCCGCTCCGTGCTGCTGTCTGTGGCCTGGGGCCTGGCGGCCTACGAACTGGCGGTGCTGGTCAACACGGCCCTGATCGACGGCGGGGTCGTCTCGCGCGACCAGCTCATACGGTTTGCGGCCCCGGTTGTTGAAGAGATCCTCAAGGGCATCATCATTTTTTACCTGGTCAGCCGCACCGATTTTCGCTACTTCGTGGATGGAGCCATTTACGGATTCAGCGCCGGCATTGGGTTCGCGATCGTCGAGAATTTCGAGTACGTGCTCGGTCATCCTGAGGCGGCTTTGATGATCGCCGTCTCGCGCGTGTTCTCCACCAACCTGATCCACGCCGCGGGCAGCGCCATCCTCGGTGTGGCGCTCGGACGTTCACGCTTCGACCATTCCGCTTCGTTCCGCCGCTGGGGCGCGCTGGCGGCTGGGTTGCTGCTGTCCATCGGCCTGCACACCGGGTTCAACAACATGGCCTCTAACGGCATGCTGCTGATATATGCCATTGCCTCTGGCGCAGGGGCAGCGGCCTTCATCTGGTACGCCATCCGGCAGGGGTTAAAAGAGGAGAAACGCTGGATCGAGGAGAAACTACCCGAATTCGACCGTATCACTTTTGGCGAGGCGGCCATTGTCAACCGATTCGAGAGGGTGAAGAAGGTTTTGGCTCCCGTTGCGCAGCATTTTGGCGACCAGACGGCCAGCCTGTGTGAAGAATTCCTGCGCAAACAAGCGCATCTGGGCATCCTGCGCAAGAGCGCCGAAAAGTTCAAGGATAACGAACCCATGCGCCTGGCCAACGAGGACGATATCGTCCGCACCGCCGCTGAAATGGAGAAACTGCGCAAGCAGGTGGGAGCCTATGCCATGTTGTATTTGCGCACCATCTTTCCCGAGGGCGGCAGCCCGGTCTGGGGCCTGATCGATGAACGGGTAACGGCGGCCGGTGCGGGTCCGGCGGGCAGCGGGGTCTGGACCAATCTCGACGCGCGCGTGAAAATAAAACAGCAGGAGCATCCTGAATGAAACAGAACCACGAACTTATCGGCCAACTCAAAGAGACCAGTCTGTTTCGCGGTATGCCCGAGGAGGCCGTGGCGACGGTGGTGCAAAAGGCCATCGTGCGCCGGTTGACGGTGGGCGAGGTGCTCATGCGGCGCGGCGAGATGGGCGACTCACTCTTCATGATCCACACCGGCTGGGTCAAGATCGTCACCGAAGACAGCCGCGGCGAGGAGTTGATCATCAACAAGTGCGGACCTGGCGAAACCCTCGGTGAAGTGGCTCTGCTCGACCAGGGTCCGCGTTCGGCCACAGTGGTGGCGCTGACCGAGGCCGAGGTTTTCGAACTGCGCAGCGAAGACTTCCAGGTGCTGCTGGACCAGCGCCCCGACCTGGCCATGACCCTGATCCGCGGCTTTTCTTCGCGGCTGCGGTTTTCCACCAAGTACATCGAACAGGCCATCGAATGGGCACATAAGACCGCCGAGGGAAATTACGCCTTCATCGAGAATACCGAGATCCTGCGCGAGTCCGAGTCGGACGAGGACAAGGCCGGGCAGTTGCTATCGTCGTTCTTCCAGATGGTGCGCAAGGTCAAGGCGCGCGAGGACGACCTCAAGCGGCAGTTGGAGCGGCTGACCATCGAGATCGACGAGGCGCGCCGCAAGCAGGAGTTCGAAGAGATCGTGGGTACCGATTTTTACGCCAACCTGAAGGAACAGGCCAGGAAACTGCGCGCCCAGCGCAGCGACCGTGAATAATTTTGGAGGAGCCGTATGGGAAAGATCGTTTCAATCCACTCATTTCGCGGGGGCACGGGAAAATCGAACACCACTGCCAACCTGGCCGCGCAGGCTGCATTGGCGGGCAGGCGTGTCGGTATCGTGGATACCGACATCCAGTCCCCGGGTATTCATGTGCTGTTCGGCCTGGACGAGAGCAAGATGGGCAAAACCCTGAATGACTTCCTCTATAAACGCTGCGAGATTGGCGAGGTGGCTTTCCCGGTCGGCGAAAAGGCCAGTGACTCGGAAGGCCGCAAGTCGCTGGCGGGTAAACACTTGTGGCTGTTCCCCGCCAGCATCCGCGGACGCGAGATCAGCCAGGTGCTGCGCAACGGGTACGACGTCAACCGCCTGAATGAAGGCCTGCAAAACCTGATGAAGGAACTCGAACTCGATTATCTCTTCATCGACACGCACCCCGGCCTGAACGAAGAGACCCTGCTTTCGATTGCCATCTCGGACGTGCTGCTCATCATCCTGCGGCCCGACCAGCAGGATTTCCAGGGCACGGCCGTCACCGTGGATATCGCCCGCAGCCTGGATGTGCCGCACCTGCTGCTGGCCATCAACAAGGCCCTGCCGCGCTACGATAGGGCTGCCATTCAACAGGACGTGGAACAGCGCTTCAACGCGCCCGTGGCGGGCGTCATGCCGCTTAGTTTCGACATGGCCGACAATGCCAGCCGCGACCTGTTCTCGCTGCGCTTCCCCGAGCATGAGTGGTCTGTTGCGCTCAGGCAGGTCGCCGAAGCCGTGCTGGCGGTCCAGTAGGAGGCGCGCATGAAATGCTGGCACTGTGAAGAGGATGCCCGCGCTGCCTGCTCGTTCTGTGGGCGTTTCGTGTGCAAGGACCACGCCAACACCATGTCCACCTTCCTGACGATGTACGTGGGCGCGAACAATACGCCCAAGGGACTGGCCGTGGCCAATGTCATCTGGTGCGGAGAGTGCGAGCCGCAGCCCGAGCCGATTGCCATGCCCGAGTTGTACTAGGCGGAAAGGAGGCCACCCATGCCTGGCGTATTCGACCGTTTGAAAAAGGAAATCGAGGATAAACAGCAGGAAGGCGGAATCACCGCCCTCGACCTGGCCGACCTGACCCCCGTGCTGCGCAAGATCATGAAATTGATGCTGCGCGAATTGCAGATGGATTACCCGCGCCTGTGCGAGACGATGGATTCGTTCCCGCCCGCCGAGCGTTTGTCGCGTCCCGAGTTGGATGAGGCCCTCTCTACCCTCACCCGCCAGTTCTGGCTGCTGCGCATTGGTGAAGGTCCGCGCGCCATTTACAAGGTCAACCTGCGCAGGAGGTCGGGCAGCAACCTGGCTACGGGTATCTGGTCCAACCTGGACGCGCGTTTGAAAGGTGGCCCCGGCGGAGGAGACGCGCCGTGATGTCAGTCCAGGGCGCGGGTCACTTCGAAGATCGGCTGCGGGGCGCTCTTGCCCTTCAACGATACGCTGCCCAGCGGCAGGCACTCGAAGCGCGCCTGCACGGCCTCGGCCACGCGGCCCGAGACGTAGATCTGGTTCTTCCCGGCGCGGTTCATCATGCGCGCCGTGGTGTTGACCGTATCGCCCAGCACGTTGAACTCGCGCCGTCCGCGCGGATCGCCCACTTCGGCCACGAAGGTCGCGCCAATGTTGATGCCGATCTGACAGGTAATCTCAGGTTGCATCCCGCCCACGGTGGGCGGCTTGATGTTCTGCACGATGTCGCGGATGGCCAGCGCCGCCAGGACGGCGCGGATGGCGTCGTTGGTGTGCGCGTTCGGCACGCCGAAATAGATGACGATGTCCGACCCCGCCAGGTGGTAGGTGATCTTTTTGAGCACCCCGCCGCGCGCCTCCACCGCCGCGTTGATCAGCGCGAACGCGCGCGAAAAACTGCTGACCACTTTGATCTCCTCGCCCGGCAGGGCGCGGTCCACCAGTTCGGGCAGGCCCAGGAAGTTGACGAACATGACGGTCGGCTCGGGGAAGTCGGCGGGGATGCGGCGGTCGGCGGCGCTCTCCACCAGCAGGTTCAGCACCGGGGCGGGGATGAAAGCCGCCAGCGGCTCGATGGCGTTCAACGCTTCGGTGATCTCGCTGACCAGGCCCGCCACGCTGCGCTCGAACAGAAGCGAACTGGCCATGCGTCGGCGCGGGACGATCTCATACTCGCCCAACTGCTCGTCGGTCAGGTCGTCCACCACCAGCATGTAGCCGGGCTTGCCCTCTTCGAAACGGAACTGGTCCCTGACGCGTTCGTAGGCCTTCAGCGAAAGGTTGACGCGTTCGTTCTGCCCGTTGCTCTCGGTCAGTTTGGCCTGCTGCACGGCCGTGCCCAGCAGCACATGCTCCATGCGGCGCGGCGTGCCGATATCGGCTGTGAGGAATCGGCCCGTGTGAATGCCGATGCGCATGCGCAGCTGCAACTGGCCCTCGGGCGAGTCGATCTCGGCAAAGTGCGCCATGGCGCGCTGCATCCGCAGCCCCGCGCGCACGGCCTGCGTCACGTCGTTCTGGCGGTCGTTGGCTGGGAACAGCACCAGCAGCGCGTCGCCGGTAAATTCCAGCAGGTCGCCGCCCGATTTGCTGACGATCTCGATCATCTCGGCGAAGTAGGCGTTCAGCACCTTCAACAGCGACGAGGTGCCCGTTTTACCCTGTCCCGCGTTGGCTTCCATCAGGCGCGTGAAGCCTGCCAGGTCGGTGAACATCAGCGTACCGCGCTGCCACTCGTAACGTACCTCGCCCGGGCGGGGCGCGCGTTCCGAGAGCAGGCGCGAAGTGTAATCGTGCAGGATGCGCTGGAGCGTGCGCAAATGCGCGAAGACGCGTTCCAACATGGTCGGCGACGGGTCGACCCACACCGCTGCGTACAGGTCAGCCGGCAGCAGCGGGCGCAGGCGCGGCTCGATGGAAGCGAGGGGAGAGGCTGGCAGCATGGAAATATTATACATGAAGCGTGAAGTCCCGCACCTTGCGGTAAAGATACCCCATCCATTCAGAGGAGATCTTGCATGAAGCAAAAACTTTTGCACGCCCTGTTCGTTCTGTTGATCGCTGCGTTGTTGACCGCCTGCGGGGGGCAGGCGCCCGCTGTGCCCACCGAGCCGCCGTCTGGCGGAGGGGGAGGCGATATGCCCCAGAACACGCCCCTGCCCGAGGGCGCGTCGGTGTCGAAAGATATTTTGCTGGACCCCGCCCTGGCTGTTGATGATGACTCCCTGCGGGTGGTTAGCCAAATGTATGAAGGCCTGGTGCGCGCGGAGAACAATGAAGTGGTTCCCGCCCTGGCCGCTTCCTGGACCGTTTCGGAGGATGGCCTGGATTACATCTTCAACCTGCGCCCCGGCGTGAAATTCCAGGACGGCGCGGCGCTCGACGCCGATGCGGTCATCGCCAACTTCCAGCGCTGGTTCGACCCCGCCAATGCCCTGCATGGCTCGGGCGCGTACGAAGCCTGGCTGACGGCCTTCAAAGGTTTCAAGGGACAGTCCAGCGTGGACGGCATCGAAAAGGTGGATGGCCTGACCGTCCTGGTGCATCTCAACCAGCCCGACAGGGATTTCCTTGCCAAGCTGACCAGCCCGGCCTTCTCCATCGTCAGCCCGGCGGCGCTGGCCGCGGATGGCTTCGGCTCTGCTGCGGGTGTGGCGGGCGGGACGGGTCCGTACCTGTTGGGCGAGTGGACCGCCGCCAGCCTGACCCTCCAGCCTAACCCCGCTTATTGGAACGCTTCCGCGATCCCTGCCGATGCGTTGACTTTTGCGCTCAAGTAGAATCCACCAGACAAAAAAGCCACCCACACTGGGTGGCTTTTTGATTCTTGCGCAGTTCGAAAAGACTATCGCGCCCAGGATGGTTCCCCGTCGTAGAAATTCGACTCGGTCAGGCGGACGACCTCGCCCGTGGCGACGACGATGGAGTAGAGTTCCATGTCACCGCCCGCGTCGGCCTGGAAGATCAGGCGCGTGCCGTCCGGGGACCAGACCGGGTCGCCCGCGGGTTCCACGCCGACGGGCAGGCTGAGGATCGAGGAATCGGCCAGGCTTATCAGGTCGATGCTGGGCGTCCCCGAACGCAGCGAGCGGAAGGCCAGCCATTGCCCGTCGGGCGACCAGGCCGGCACGCCCACCTCGGCTGGGAGGCCAGATGGGCATGTGACGTTGCCGCCGTCGCGGTCGGCCAGGCAGACCGCGGACAGGCCGTCGCCGTTGGGCCAGGCGCGGAAGGCGATCTGCTCGGAAAACGGCGACCAGGCCGGGTCGGAGTCGGGCGAGGCGGCGGTGGTCAGGGCGGTCAAGCCGGTCCCGTCGGCGGCGATCAGGTAGACGTCCGAATTGCCGCCGCTGCGGTTGCTGACGAAGGCGATCTGCGCGCCGTCGGGCGACCAGGCGGGGTTGTTGTCGGCCTGCGGGTCGGTGGTGAGGCGGGTGAGGTTCGAGCCGTCGGCGTTCACGAGGTAGATCTCGTAGTCGCCGTCGCGGTAGGATTCGAAAGCGATGCGCGCGCCGTCGGGCGACCAGGCCGGGGCGCTGTCTTTGGCGGGGTCGTCGGTCAGGCGCAGCAGGCCGCCGCTGGCCACGTCGAGGACGTACAGGTCGGCGTTGCCCTGCGCGGTGGAGACGAAGGCGATGCGCGTGCCATCGGGGGACCAGCGCGGCAGGTCATCGGTCGAGTCTCCGCTGGTGAGGCGGATCAGGTTCGAGCCGTCAGCGTTCATGAGGTACAGCTTGCGGACGCCCTCACGGTCGGAGACGAAGACAACACGTCCCGCGGCGGGCGGGATGCTGGCGGCCACGGCGGGCGGCTCGGTCAACTGCGCGGGTACAGACGTGTTGACGGGCGGGGTTTCAGTGGCGGTATCGGCCGCGCCTGCCGCGGCGGGCAGGTCTGCCATGGGCGTGCAGGCGGCCAGTGAAAAGAATACGAGAGCGATGGCGATGAGGACGGGAAAACGCAGGGGCATGGGCGGCCTTTCCAGATACGGGGAAGTTGGGGGATGCCGCGGGCCGAACCCGCTGCATGGAGTTGTTTGACGGACACTTAGTTAGTGGCCGAACGCCCCGCAAAAAGTCCCCGCTTGACATGTCAATTTTGAAAGGCCTTATCGGTCGTAGCGTGAGCGCAGTTCCTGCACGCGGTCTTGCAACTGCTTGAAGTATTGTGATTCGGTAATGTCGGCCACCACGGAGGCGCGGCGCGATTCGTCGATCTCGATGCGCAGGGCGGCGATCTCCTGGCGCAGTTTTTCCTCGCGGATGTAGCCATCCAGCGCGGCGGAGGCCAGCAGCACCAGCGAGCCGAGTACGTCGTCGGCGGCAAAGGGCGCGATCCTGCCCGAGCCGTCCCTGGCGTTGATGAGTTGCAAAACGCCGATGACCGCGCCCGAAGCGCCCTCCAGCGGCAGGGTCAGGAAGGATTGTGAGCGGTAGCCCGAGCGCGCATCGAAGGCGCGCGTGCCCGAGAAGTCGAAACCCTCGGCCTGGTAGGCATCCTCCAGGTTGATGCGGCTGCGAGTCAACGCGGCGTAGGAGGCTACATTGGCGCGGTTCTCGCTGCCGTCCGCGTTGTGCAGTCTGACGGGCTCGAAAGCGATGGGATTCCCGCTCGTGCCGCCCATCCGCAACCCCAGCGACTCGTTGCGCAGGATGACGAAGCGCAGCGCGTCGCCTTCCACCAGGTACAGCGTGCCCGCGTCGGCGTCAGTGACAGTCTGCGCCTCGATCACCAGGGTTTCGAGCAGGCGGTTGAAGTCCTTCTCGACCGAGAGCGCCACGCCCGCGGGAATCACGCGCTGGAGCAGTTTGATCTGGTGCTCGCGTAGCGCGGCGTGCTGAGCCATTAAGTCCACCAGGCGGGCCAGTTCGCCGAACTCGTCCTCGGCCTGTAACAGACCCCCCAGCAGGGCGGGCGCATAGCCCCCGCTTTGCAGCGCATGGATGGCCTGCACGATGCGGTTGAGCGATGAGGGGGAGGGGACGTCTGGCATGGGTCGAGTGTATCACCAAAGAAAACGAACCGCGAAGCCGCACAGAGCGCGAACGAAAAGTCCCGGCGTTCCGTGCAGGCTTCGCGGTTCGGTTCCCGCTGGGCGCGGATTAACCAGGCAGTCCGCCCCCGCGCAGCACGCTCAACAACGAATTCATCATCTTGGTGCGATACTCGGTGGCGGCGGCCACGTTCTGCTGGTGCACCTCGAAGACGGACATGTCCACTTCCAGTTTCGAGTCGCCCTTCTGCATCGGAACGACGGTCTGGCTGTCGCCGTCCAGTTTGATGATGGTGCGGGCGGCCAACTTGGCCTGGTCGAACGAGGCCGCGCCGAGCTCCACATACTGGGTCTCGACGGCCATCTCGGCCGCATCTTCCACATACTTGGCGATCTTTTCCGCGGCGCTCTTGAGCGCCTCACGCATTTCACTAGCCATTCGTTCCTCCTTGGATCAGGGTTTGATAGGATTTGATCTGTGCAAGAATATCGGTCACATACTTCCACGCTGCAGGCAGGGCCAGCACCGCGCCCGCGGGCGTGGTCAACAACAGGGAGAGTTTGGCCGCGCCGCTCGTCACGGTGGAGAACATGCGCAGGCGCAGCGCGCGCGACTTGACCGCCACCTGCAATGCGCGGCGGTGGATGGCCAACTGGACCGCATCCGCGCCTTCCAGCCAGAGGGTGTCGCTGTCGCCGCTCCAGCCGACGGTCGTCCGCGCCAGGATTTGACCTTCGACGTTCGTCTCGACCCAGGCAAAGTGCAGCACCTCGCGCTGGAGTTGCCCGAGGAAAGCCTCGAACTGGACCCTGGCCTGCTCCCACGCTTCGGAGGCGAAGTCGAACGCCCCGAAGGATACCGTCCGCCCCTGCTCGATGGAGCGGGCGTGATCGAGCAGCGAGAGCAGGTCGGCTTCGGCTGAGTCCGCTTCGACGCCGAAGGAAGCCGCATCGAACGAGACGCCGCGCGGCTGGGACGTGGCAATCGCATCCAGGCGGGCGGGGACTTCGTCCAGCGCCGACTCGGCCGCCGCGATCTGCGCCTCGGCCTCGGCCAACGCCTGATCCGCTTCGAGCGGGTCGGCAGGCAGGCTGACCTTCCACACGGGCGCATCGGGCGTCGCAGACGACTCTCCAGCCGCGAACGAGACGGATGCGGGCGCGCCCGCCTGCCACGGCCCGATCAGGCCGACGGGTTCTTCGTTGGGGAGGGTCAGTTCGAAGGTTGCGGGCATTTATCCCTTGGGCGTGAAGATGCTGGCCAGGCTGCCTGCCGCCGAGACGATGGTCTTCATCAACTCGGCGCGGCTCTCCTGCGCCTGCTTGACCATGTCCATGTGGATGGACCACACGGCGGTATCCACTTCGCCGTCGGTCTCGGGCACACACACCAGCGTGTCGCCGTCGATGTTGACGCGCGTCATGGCGCGCAGGCGGGCTTCGCCGCCGAACTGGCCCTTCTCGTAGGTCACCGCGCCGATGTCTTCGCTGACGTAGGTGCGCACGTCGAGGCTGGTGGCATCGTCGAGGGCCTGGCCGAGATAGTCACCGAGTTTCTGCACGAACTTTTGGGTGGCGTCGGCCAGTTTGCCCTGGCTCTCTGAGTTGAAGAGGCCGTAGTTTGCCACAGACGCCGATTCCGCCTGGGGTGCGGAGACAGGCTCAGGTCCAGCGGCGGCGGGTGTTTCCTCCTTCGAGAAATCGGGCATCGCGGGGATGTCGGCTGTGGGGCGGGTGTCGCTCATAGGGTGTCCTTTCTCAGGCCATCAGTTTGACGAAGGGATCGCCCAGCACCACGTAGTTGCGGGCGTCGTTGTTGGCGGTCCACAGGCCCGCCAGGTCGGCGGGTGCGACCTTCTTGCCGAACTCCATCTCTTCGAGGGTGGAGGTCAGGTCCGAGGAGAGTTCGGCATAGCGGCCGTTGAAGTATTCGAAGGCATAGCCGATGGGGTAGCCGTCGAACAGGCGCTTGAGGGCGCTCTCGAAGACAGCCCGCTGCGCGCCCGCCTTGCCCCATGAGAACGAGTAGCCCCAGGCGCGTTCCACGTGACCGATGACGGCCAGCGCGCCGCCCTTGGGATGCGAGAGCATGCGCTGCGGCAGTTTGGCGAGGAAGTTCTTCGGGGCGATCTCGCCGCGCTGTTTGAAGGCCTGCTTGGAGAAGTCGTCCATTTTGGGCGTGCCCGCGCCGTAGCAGGCGAAGAAGAAGGCTACCAACCCAAAGAGGGTGGCGCTATCGGCCAGGTCGTCGGCGGCAAAGTAGAAGTCCTTGCCGATGGCCTTGCGCCATTCCTTCGGCCCGGGCCAATCCTGGCAGAGCAGCGCGCCCTGGTCGGCTAGTTGCAGCGGGTCGCCGTTGGGGAAGCCCATGCCGTGGCTGGCGGTGAAGAGCAGGGCGGGGGTGTCGTTACCGCCCAGCACGTTGGCGAGGTTGGCCTTTTTGGCTTTGTCGCCGCTCGGCGAGGAGAACTTCCAGCCTTTGTTTTCTTTGGCGCAGGTCTCGGCCAGCGGTTTGACGAGTTGCTCGGCGCTCATGTTGGTGGCCACGTCGTCTTTATTGGAGACGCCGAAGAAGACGGCCGTCTTGCCGAGGGCCAGTTTCTTCTTTTCGGCGCTGACCACGCTGTTGGCGTAGTTCCAATATTCCTCGGGCTTGTCGAAGTAGATGCGCCCGACGGCGTGCTGCACATCTAACTGGGTCTGGAAGCGGTAGGGCACCTGTTCGGGGTCGCCGACGATCAGCAGGTAGTAGGGCACCACCGCAGGATCCACCGGGCCCGGGCCCGCGCCGTGACGGGTGAGCCAGTCGTCTTTGCTTTCGTACATTTCGCCCGGCTTGAAGCGATAGCCGTCTGGGCCGCTGTATTCTTTATAGAGTTTGCCCGCCAGCGCCTTGCGCCAGTCGAGCAGGGGTTTGAGGGCTTTGACAATGGTCGGGTCCACGTTGTAAGGGAAGATGACGCCCCAGCCGGCCGAGGCCAGGTCTTTGGGGTCGGTGCCTTCCTTGGGGGCGTAGTTGGACTTTTTGTTCTGGTTGGTGTCGGCATACTGCTCCCACCAGCGCTTGAGCGCCTCGGCCTCTTCCGCGCTGCGCGGCTCGCCGCTGATGGCGGCTGCCATCGTCTCAGGTTCCACCGGGGGGATGAGGTAATTGCCGGTGGTCGCGTCGATGCCGTTGAATACGAGTGCGTCGGTCATGGGGTCACCTCTGTTCGATGTCATGGAGCGGATGGTTCGCCGTCGGCCTGTTCGGGCTGGCAGAAGCCTGTCTGGCCCGGGGCGTTGAACCCAACTGGGGAGTGGCAGGTGTTGTCCACGCCTGCCAGGGCCTTGAGCGGATAGTACTTGAGCAGTTCGCGCAGGGGCGAGCCGGCCTCCTGGAATGTGAAGCGGTCATTGTAGTCGAACCAGGCCGGCTTGAAGGCGTCGCGGCTGGCCCAGGCCACCCACGAGAAGACCGGGTCGTTGGCGATCACGCCGCGCTGGAAGGCGATCTGCACGCTGTTCGGGTCGTTTGGGTTGATGCGCGACCAGGCCAGGTCGGGCGCGTCGCCGTTGCCCTGGTCGAAGACCAGCATTTCATAGCCGTCGCCGGTCTGCGGCGGGTCAGACACGTATGGGATGGCGTTGCCCACGTCGCCGTTGCGGTCGTTCCAGATGCGCACGCCGTTGGTGGACCAGTCTTTGCCCGGCGCGAGGGTGGTGATGAAATAATCGCCGCGGCCGTCCACATCCAGATCCAGTTCTACACCGTAGTTGCCGTACAATCCGTCACCGCGCGGCCCAGCCAGGCTGATGGTGACGTACATCCACTGGCGGTCCTGCGAGAGCAAGGCGCGGGTGATGTCCACGTCGGGATAGTAGATATTCATCTCGCCGCCGTTGAAGGGGCGCTCGAAGAGGTTGAGGTCATACTGGTCGCCGCCAACGGCGCGCAACTCGCTGGCTACCACCGACGAGTTGTCGTCCTCGGCAAAACTCTCGGGCGAACTTGGCACATCGGACGGCTGTTTGAGCGGGGTTGTCGCCTGGCTGGACGGGGTTTCGACCGGCACGCCAGAGTCGGTGGGGCAGGCCGCATTCAGGTACTGGCGGCACTCATCCTCGGAAAATTCGCGCGTGGTGCGCTGGTTGGCGAGCTTGATCAATTCCTCCAGGCCGAAGACGTAGGCGCGCACAGAGCCGTCGCGCCCGGCGCTGTACAGGTATTTTCCGTTCGGGCTGACAGCCGCTTCGTAGATGCGGTCGGTATGGCCGTAGGTCTGGAGTTCGACGGTGCGGTCTTCGAGGTTCCACAGCACGCCGATGCCGTCGGCGCCGCCGGTGTAGAGGAATTTGCCGTCGGCGCTGAAGGCCAGGCCAAAGAGGGTGTCTCCCCGCCCGCGAATGGGCGCCTGCGACTGGCCCCAGCGCGACGGGTCCATGTCCCACAGGATGACGCTGCCGTCGTCGCCGCCGGAGGCCAGCAATTTTCCGCTCGGGTCGAAGGCCACCACCTGGACGATGTCGGTGTGGCCGGTCAGCGCGGCGAGTTGGCTGCCGCTCTTTGTGTCCCACAGGATGATGACCTGGTCATAGTAGCCGACGGCCAGGATGGAGCCGTCTGGATTGTAGTCGAGCGAGAAGGCCGCGCCCCAGGTGGACGGAAGTTCGAACACGGGGTCGCCGTTTTCGGCATCCCAGATCGTGACCGTGCCTGTTTCGCCGCCGCTGGCTACGTTTTTGCCGTCCGGGCTGTAGGCCACGGTTTGCAGCGGACCGCCGTCCCCGCCGAGTTTGAACAGTTCCTTCGCGCTGGCGGTGTCCCAGATGCGGGTGGTGCCGTCCTGGCCGGCCGTGGCGATGCGCTGGCCGTCCGGGCGGAAGGAGACGCTGTTGACGATGCCCTGGTGCCCGCCTAGTGTGTTGAGCAGGCGGCCGGAGGTCGTGTTCCACAGGCGCACGAGCCCGTCGCCGCCCGCGCTGGCCAGTTGCGCGCCGTCCGCGCTGACAGCGATGTCGTACACGCTGGCGCGGTTGTCGAAGGTCAGCCATTCGCGGCTGCCCTCCGGCGAGACGTTCCAGATGCGCACGGTCTTGTCCTTGCTGGAGGTGGCGATGCGCTTGCCATCGCGGCTGATGGCCAGGCCGTAGACCTGGTCTTTGTGGCCCACCAGCACCATGCCCGGGCGGCCGTAGGTCGTGTCCCAGAAGCGCACGGTGCGGTCGGCGCTGACGGAGATCAGGGTCGAACCGTCGCGGCTGTAGGCCAGGCTGTAGACCCAGTCGCGGTGGCCGGTGATGGTCAGGGCTTTGGGGGTGCCCGGCTGCGAGATATTCCACAGGATGATGGAACGGTCTTCTCCGCCGGCGGTGGCGAGTTGTTTGCCGTCGGGGCTGAAGGCCACGCTGTTGACGTAGCCGCTGTGGCCCTGCAGGCGGTAGAGCGGGCGGTAGGTGTTGGCGTCCCAGACGATGGCCAGCGAGTCGGCGCCGGCCGTCGCAAGGCGCGTGCCGTCCGGGCTGTAGGTCACCGCCTGGATGTCGCCCGTGTGGCCGTTGAGCGGCTGCACGAACACATCGTCGGCCAGGGTCCACACCACCAGGGCGCCGCCTTCGCCGCCGCTGACGAGATGGGTGTTATCGGGGCTGAAGGCCAGCCCCCAGATGACGCCCTCCTGCACGGGCTGCGATTTGACTTCGGTCCAGCCGCTGGTCTCGTAGAGTACGATGCGGCCCTCGCCGGTGGCGGCGGCCAGCAGTTTGCCGTCTGGGCTGAAGGCCACGGAGGTGACGCCGTAGCCGTCGGCGGGCGGGGTGAGCAGGGCCAGGTTGGCGACCAGCCGCCCGGTGACGGTGTCCCAGACCTTGAGCACGCCGTCGTTGCCGGCTGTGGCGAGGCGTTGCCCGCTTGGGCTGAAGGCCGAGCCCCAGACCGTGCCGTTATGGGTGAGCGAATCTGCGCCCGAGATGGCCGTATCGCGCAGGACGTGTTCGACGCGCATGGCGGGCAGGGCCTGGCGCAGGGCGTCTTCCACCTGCTGGATGGCGCTGCGCATTTCGGCCTGTTGCAAGTCCACGTTTTGGGTGGCCTGCAGGGCCAGGCGGATGCTGAGTTCGGGGTCGATGCCCAGGTTGCTGACGGATTGGGCCGCCAGTTCGCGCAGGTGGGCGATCTGTTCCTTTTGGGAGGCCAGCGCGGTCTGCTGTTCGGCCAGGGCCTGCTGCTGGTTGGCGCGCTCGGTCTGCTGGTTGGCGCGTTCGGCCTCGGCCAGGGCGCGCTGTTCCTGCTCGGTGGCGCGTTTCGTCTCCTGCTGGGCCTGGTAGAAGAAGAACAATGCCGCCAGGGCCAGGACGGTCATCAGCACCGCCGCCCAGCGGATGAGGCGGTTGGTGCGTTGTTCGCGCATGGCGTTTTGATATTCCTGCTTGCAGGCGTCCAGGAAATCCTGTTCGGCGGGCAGCAGTTCCTCGGCATGCCCCCTGGCCCATTCGTCGGCCTCAAGGTAGGCCTTGCCGCGCAGCAGCAGAGAATCGGGGCGGCTCTGATTGTTCCACAGGTCGGCCTGGCGCTGGAAGACGCTCAGGTTTTCGAGGAACCAGGCGGCGTTGTTGCGGCGGATGGGGCGGGTCAGGCGGTCGTGGGCCAGTTCGAACCAGACGGCGTTGCCGCGTTTGTCGGCGCGGACGAGGTAGGCCTCCTGCATCATCTTGATGGCCTTGTTCGACAGGCCGCCGCTGGCGTCTGGTTCCATTAATACCTGTCCGCGGATGCCGTTGACGGTGATGAGCTTGCGGTCAAACCACTCGCGCACCTGGCGTTCGCTGACACCCGCATCGGCGGCCACGCTGCTGGTATGGAAGGCGTAGTAATCGCCGAGGGCGTCGTCGATGTTACCAGCCCGCGAGACGTCTTCCACGGTGATGGTCTTGCGCGCGCCGATGGCGCCCCACAAGCGACGGCAGACCACCTGCAACTGGACCGGCTCGACGTACAATCCGAGTTGTTCGAGGGCGGTGCCGTCGGCCTGCTGCACGCGGATGCGGCGCAGGTCATCCACCAGTTTGGAGGCGGCGGCGTCTTCGAAGGTCACTTCCTTGTCGCGGGCGGGGCTTTGGATGGCTTCGATGGCCGAGCGCGCGTCGAGGAAGTCGAGGCGGTAGGTGACGTTGAAGCGGTTGGGGATCGGGCGGTTGTAGGGTTCCATGGCCGCCAGGTAGTCTTCGCGGATGGCGAACAGGGCCCACAGGTTGCGGTCGCGCAGCATCTCGCCGGCCTGGTTGAAGAACTCTATCTTTGCGTCGCGGTCCACGGCGCTGATGCGGATCACTTCCTCGAACTGGTCGAAGATGATGAAGAGCGAGCTTTCCTTGTCGAACTCTTCATTCTGCGCGGCCAGGCGCTCGGGGTATTCTTTCATGTACTGCGCCATGCTCATGGCGGCCAGCGCATCTGGTTTGTATTGCGAGCGGGCGGGCAGTTCGCTTTCCAGCGAGCGCAGGGCGCTGAAGACGTAACGGTTGAACCCCGCCTTGTCTGCAAAGCCGTCGGGCGGTTCGAGGTTGACGCGCACGGTCGGCAGGTTCCAGAAGCCCTGTTCGCGCATCTGCGGGATGAGGCTGGCATTGACCAGCGAGCTCTTGCCCGCGCCCGAGGGCGAATGCAGGAGCACGATGCGCTCGGCGATCAACAGGTCGAGCAATTCGGCGCCTTCGCGTGAGCGGCCGTACAGGTTTTCGCCGGTCTGGAAGGAGCGCGGTCCCACATAGGGGTTGGAACTGGAGCGGAGTTTGAGGGCGGTCGTGGATGAGGTCATGTCTGGGTCCTCCTTACCCGGTAACTTTAAGTTGCGATGCCAGTTCGCGGATGAAGTCGCCAGATTGACCCCAATAGATGCTGATCGAATCGTCCTGGAAATATTCTTCGAGGTAGGCGCGCGCGCGGCGCGGGTCCAGGTTGCGCATCTCGTCGGGGTCGACCTGCACGGCGATGTGGGCGTAGCGGGTGCGGCGGTTTCCGCCCTGGGTGTCCATGATCGAGCGGAAGAAGATGCGGAAGGACCAGTCGTCCAGTTGGAAGCCGAGGAACATCAGGGCGGTGTCGGTCAGGGCGCGGCGCACCACGGCCGGGATCAGGTCCTTGTCGCGGGTGACGCCGATCAGGAATTCGAAGTAGTCGTCCTCGGTCAGCACCAGCGAGTCGGGCGCGCTGAAATGTCCGAAGAGGTGATAGACAAGCGGGCGCTCCGGGCTGGGGCGGTAGTCGGGTTCCTTGTCGTAGATCGAGGCCGCGTCGAAACGGTCATTCCACGGGCAGATGACCATCTGCGGGTCGGCGCCTGCCTCCTTGAGCGCATCCATCATCAGGTTGTCGTAGTTGGTGCTGATGTAGATGGGCAGTTTCATGGCGGCCAGCACGCGGTGATGCTCCAACTCGTCGGCGGTTCGCAGTTTCTGTCCGCCGAACGAGACCAGGTCCAGCAGCGCGGCTTTTTCGGTCTTGAGCGCGTCGGGCAGTTCAGCGGCAAAACGCGCCTGGACACGTTGGCGCAGGATGTTCTCCATCTCCACCAGCAGGGTGCTGATGGACTGGTCCACTGACAGGAATTGCGTCACCTGCGGGAGCGCATCACGGAAGAACTGCGCCAGCGGGAAGCGGTACTTCTCAGCCAGGCTGGCGGCCACGTCGCGCCACGAGCCGAGCAGCGGCTCGTACAACCCCGCGCCGATGATGGGCGTACATTTACCGGTTTGCAGGCTGGTCAACAGCGAGGGCCATTTCTTGAAGTCGCCGCCCTCTTCGCCGAAGCCGGGCGTGTACCAGATGCGTCCGCTGCGCAGGCGCATGAACAGCACGGGCATCCAGAAATCGGACGTGTCGCGCACGGTACCGCGCGCCACCGACATGGCGCGGTCTACCTGGCCGTCCTTTTGGAGTTCCTGGAAGAAGACCGGCATGAACTTGGCGACCGTGTCCATGCTGACGCTGCCCTGCATGGCCACCACGGCCGGCACGCCGCTCTCGGCCAGTTTTGGACCGAGAGCCTGCAGCGCCGCCCCCGCGCCTTGTCCCGCACTCTGGCAGGAGGCCAGCACGATCAGGCGCGGTTGGTTGTCCAACTCGCGGATGCGTGTCACCAGGTCGTAGCCCGAGACGCGCGCCACCCCGCCGGCTTCGTCTTCCAGCCACAGCCAGGGTTCTTCTTTAACGAAGGAGCCGTGCGCCACGAGGTAGAGCACATCGTAGCCTGTGCGCAATTGCGCGATGATGTTGTCGAGCGTGCAGCGTTCCCCGGGCTGCGCGGGCAGGGCCGAGACGGGGATATCCTTGAGCGCGGCCTGGGCGCGGGCCAGTTCGCCGGGCACATCCACCGCGGCCAGTGAGTACTGGTCCAGCCCGCCCGGGTTCGCGATGGAAACCAGCGCCTTGAGCGCACCCTTCGAGCGCAGTTTCACCGACCGCCAGTCCACGCTGCTCAGGTAGCGCGAGAAAAAGACCTGCTCACCGGTAAAGAGCGTGGCCTTTTCATCGGCCGGGTCGCGCAGGGTCTCCCAGAACAGGCTGTTCAATTCCACCGCGCTCGGCCCGACGGCCAGGCGGATGCGCAGCGGCGACTGGGAGGTCTGGGCGCTGGCGCGGGCCTGGCTGAAGGCCGCCAGCAGGTCCTTGTCGGCGAACAGGCTTTTTGTGAGGGTCGTGCCGTAGGCAGACGGGTCGCCGGACTTTTTCAAAAGGTCGGGGAAGTCGAATTGCGCGGTTACGGGGCGCGCCTGGCCGATGCGAATATCCGCGTCGCTGCCGGGCTGGCTGAAACGCATTTCGACCGTGAACACGCCCGCCTCGCGCTGGTGCAGGCTAAGTTCGAGATCAGCAAAATCTGTCAAAGCGGTCTCCTGGGATGAACAGTCTTGTGTTGTGAAACTGCAACCGTCACACTTCGGGACGGTTACGCATCTGCGGGCGCGGCAGTAGGCGCGGGGTCTTCGGGGCGTTCCACCACGGCCCAGGCAGCCGTGTAACCTTCATCTCCGGCCACATCGCGGACGTGAATCCAATCACCCACGCGGCCGATCTTGGGCGCGGCCAAGTCGGGCGGCTCGATGGCGAGCAGTTCCGCGCCGAGCGGCAGGCGCTTGATGAGCGTGGACTCGGCCACGAACGGTTCGGCGCGCAGGGCCAGGCCCTCTTCCGCGGCCCGCAACAGTATGGGCAGCGGCTCGCCGCCCACGGAAAAGGAGGGCGGCTGGGTCTGGCGCTGATCCTTGGCGCCCAGGGCGGTCAGCCCCGAAACAACGGTCACGTACCAGGCCGCCACCAGGCCTTGCGTGCCGGCCACATCCTGCACGCGCAGCCACTCGTACAGCACGCCGACCTTGCGGCGCGCATCGTCCTGCGAGTCGAGCACTTTCAGCTCCGCGCCGATGGGCAGGCGCTTGAGCAGGCTGGTTTCGCTGGTCTCGGGCTTGGAGCGCAGGGCCACCGCGTCGGCGCTGGTCTTGACGATCACCGCGTTGGACGGGACCGGCGTTTTGACGGCAGCCGGCGGGGGCGTCTGTTTTTGCATGGAAACATACCAGGCGGCCACGTAGCCCTGTGTCCCGTCGGCGGCTTTGACCGGCAGCCACTGGTTCATCTGCCCGACTTTGGCCTTTGCGTCGGCATCGCTCGTCAGCGGCTTGAATTCGGTGTTGAGCGGCACCCGCCTGAGGAGCGTGGCGTCGGTGGCCAGCGGCTGTGAACGCAGTGCCAGCTCGTCGGCGGTGGCATAGACCGGGAAACTGGCAGCCAGGCCTTTGTCCAAGCTGGGCGGGGTGGGGGGCGTCACGGCCCCAGACGGCCCATCCATCCACAGCGCGGCCTGGATGATCTGGGCGGGCTGTCCGTTGAATGCGTAACGCGAACCCAACAGGGTGACGGGTTTGGTCTCGTGCGGATAAGTCCACGGGTCTAGGAGCGTGTAGTCATCGCCTTGTTTGGTGGTCAGCACGATCCAGTGGTTTTGCAACCCCGCGTTGGGAGAATAATCCACTTCGACGATGACGGGTTTGCCCGCCGCGAGGTAGGCGTCAATCTCGGCCAGCGGAGCGGGCTGATTCTGACATTCGATATAGTTGGTTTGGCGCATACCGGGCACGGCCTTGCCGATGTAGGCGGGCATAAGGAATGCGCCCTGAAATCCCCCGGCGGCGCGCATCTTGTCGTTCAACTGGTCGGGCGGGACCTCGATCCCGTAGGCCGAACACACCATGCTGAGGCTGGTCAGCAGGCAGCCATAGCCGCCGATGGTGCTTTCCGTATCGGCGCCAAGCAGTCTGGCTTTCCACTTGGGATCCTGTTGCGAAAACTGCCTGAGTGCGGCCATCCTGCCTCCAAACTGTGGGTGAGAACATGGCCCCAATTGCAGGGGTAAAGAAATTATACAATAATTCTCGTAATTTCAATCGCGGGTTTCGCCGCTCTGGGAAGGCTGTTTTGGCGGCGCAGGCAGGGCCTGAAACTCAAAACCTCCCAGTCTTTGCATTTTCATGATGAGATGCGCCTCCGAAGGCCCAAAGCTTGGGCATGGCCCTGTCTTTTGTTTGGAAATATGACAAAGTTCCCGAATAAACAGGCTGGATTGGGGATTTTACCTATTGACATTGCCTTTTGAAGTTGTATAATAGATTTAGTTGGTTGTGCCAACATACTAAATCCCCTATGGAATTCAAATCCACCGCAGACCAGGCCTTCGTGCGAGAACTCAATCTCTCGCTTGTGCTTCGCAGGATCCACAATGAAGCGCCGGTCTCGCGTGCCCAACTCGCGGCTGAGACAGGCCTGAACAAATCCACCGTTTCCAGCCTGGTCGAGGAATTGCTGGCCCTCGGCCTGATCCACGAGACCGGGCAGAACTCGGCTGGGGCGGGACGTCCCGCCACCCTGCTGGAGATCAACCCGCGCGTGGGCGGCATCGTCGGCGTGGAGTTGGGCGTGGATTTCGTGGCCGTGGCCCTCACCGATTTCCTTGGGCGCATCCTGTGGCGCAAGAAGACCAGCGCCGACCCCGAGTTCGAGAAGACCCTGACCGAAACCTTCGACCTGGTGCAGGCTGCGCTCGACGCCAGCCGCGGTCTGGACCTGCCCCTGCTGGGGCTGGGGCTGGCCACCCCGGGCACGGTGGACCTGACCGAAGGCGTGCTGGTCTTTGCACCCAACTTGCACTGGCACAACGTGCCGCTGCGCAAGTTGTTTGCCGAGCGCACTCACCTGCGGGTCTTTGTGGAGAACGACTCCAACTCCGCTGCCGTGGCGGAACACCTTTTCGGCATCGCCCGCCAGAGCACCGATTACATCTTTGTATTCGCGGGCGTGGGTATCGGCGGCGGGTTCTTCCTGAACGGGGCGCTCTATCGCGGCAAGAACGGTTACGCGGGCGAGATCGGCCATTCGCCTATCATGGCCGAACCCATCCAGGCGCCATGCCATTGCGGCAATCGCGGCTGTTGGGAAACCTACGCCAACCAGAATTCGATCATCCAGCGAGTCCAATCCAGGCTCGAAGTCAAGCGGAGCAGCATTATTCCCAGCCTTATGGCGGAACACGGCGCTCCGCTTTCGATTCCGCTGATCAAACAAGCGGCCGACGCCGGCGACGCCGAAGCCATCGATTCATTCTCCGAAGCGGGCCTGGCCATGGGGCAGGGCCTTTCGACCCTGATCAACTTCCTCAACCCGGAGAAGATCATCTTTGGCGGGCCGTTGAGCCTGGCCGCTCCCTACATGCTGCCCGCCGTGATCGAGGCCGTCAACCGTCACTGCCTGCCAGAGATCGGGCAGAAGGTGAGCGTGGAATTATCACAGTTTGGCCCGGATGCCAGCCTAATCGGCGCCGTGGCCATCGTCGTGGACGATGTCATGTCCCATCCAACCCAGATCGAAAGGAGGTGAGGCGAGGGGTCGCTACACCGCACGTACGTACGATTTGCACGTATTTCATAAGGAGAAGAAACCCATGTCCAAGAAAGTTCTGTTCACCATTCTGTCCCTCCTGGTGATCGTGGCCACTGTTCTGTCGGCCTGCACCCCGAAGACGACAGAGACCGGCAGCAAGATTGCTGTCGGTATCGTGCTCCCCACCAAGGATGAACCCCGCTGGGTTCAGGACGAGACCCGCTTCAACGACGCCCTCAAGGCCGCGGGCTACGATGTCCAGATCCTCTTCAGCCAGGGCGATTCCGCCAAGGAAAAAGCCAACGTTGAAGCGCTGATCAGCCAGGGCATCAAAGTCCTCATCATCTGCCCGCAGGACGGCTCCGCTGCCGGCGCCGCTGCTGAGGCCGCCAAGGCCGCCGGCGTGAAGGTCATCTCCTATGACCGCCTGATCCGCGACACCGATGCGGTCGATTTCTACGTCACCTTCGACAGCGTCTCCGTGGGCGCCGCCCAGGCCCAGTATCTGGTCGACCACGCCTCCGGCACCGGCCTCCCGCTCTACCTGTATGCGGGCGCCGCTTCCGACAACAACGCCTTCCTGTTCTTCGAAGGCGCCTGGAATGTCCTCCAGCCCAAGATCGCCGATGGCACCTTTGTAATCAAGAACTCCGCCGAAGCCGTCAAGCTCCAGGACAAGGCCACCCTGACCCGCGACGAACAGGCCGCGATCATCGGACAGGTCACCACCAACTGGGACTTCAACACTGCCAAGAGCCTTGCCGAAGCGAACCTGACCGCCGCCGCCGCTGAAGACAAGGGCGACGTCTTCATCCTCGCCCCGAACGACGGCACCGCCCGCGCCATTGCCGACGCCTTCGGCGCCGACAAGGACGTCACGAGCTACTTCGTCACCGGCCAGGATGCCGAAAAGGCCTCCGTCCAGTACATCATCGACGGCAAGCAGTCCATGACCGTCTTCAAGGATGTCCGCACGCTGGTCAACGACGCGATCACCGCGGCCGTTTCCTTCCTGCAGGACAAGACCCCCACCGCCACCACCTCCTACAACAACGGCAAGGTGGACGTCCCCGCCAATCCTTCCGTCGTCATCACCGTGGACAAGGACAACGTCCAGTCTGCCCTGATCGACTCCGGCTACTACTCCGCTGGCGACTTCACCGGTCTCGGTGAATCCTCCGCTCCTGCGGCCCCGGCTGGACAGGTGGAAGTCTTCTCGTGGTGGACCGGCGGCGGCGAAGCAGCCGGCCTCGAAGCCATGATCAAGGTCTTCAGTGCCGAGTACCCCGATGTTGAGTTTATCAACGCGGCCGTGGCTGGCGGCGCCGGCACCAATGCGCGCGCCGTGCTCGCCACCCGCCTTCAGGCTGGCGACCCGCCCGATAGCTGGCAGGGTCATGCGGGCCAGGAACTGATCGGCACCTATGTGGCCGGCAAGCAGATCGAACCCCTGAACGACCTGTACGAAGCCGAAGGCTGGCTCGCGGTCATGCCCGAAACCCTCATCCCGCTCATCTCGCAGGATGGCAACATCTACTCCGTGCCGGTCAACATCCACCGCGCCAACGTGCTGTGGTACAACCCGGCCGTGCTCGAGGCCAATAACGTGGCCGTCCCGACCACCATCGACGAGTGGATCGCCGCCATGGACACCCTCAAGGCCGCCGGCGTCCAGCCGCTCGCCCTGGGTGAACAGTGGACCAAGATGCACCTGCTCGAGACCGTGCTGCTCGGCACCCTTGGCGCCGAAGCTTACAACGGTCTGTGGGACGGCTCGACCGACTGGGCTTCCCCTGAGGTCACCACCGCCCTCGAGAACTACTCCAAGATCCTGACCTACGCCAACACCGACTCCGCTTCGCTGTCCTGGCAGGATGCCGCGCAGCTCGTGGTCAACGGCGACGCCGCTTTCAACGTGATGGGCGACTGGGCCGAAGGCTACTTCCGCGAACTCGGCAAGGCCCCGATGACCGATTACGGCTGGGCTCCTGTGCCCGGTTCCGTGGGCGTCTTCCAGTTCCTGTCTGACTCCTTCGTCCTCGCCGTGGGCGCTCCCGATCCTGAAGGCGCGACGGCCTGGCTGAAGATCGCCGGCTCCAAGGCTGGACAGGAAGCCTTCAACCCCGTCAAGGGTTCCATCTGCGCCCGCACCGACTGCGACAAGACCCTGTTCGGTGAGTATCTCCAGTCTGCCATGGACGACTGGTCCAGCAATGTGGTGGTCGGCTCGCTGACCCACGGCGTGGTGGCCAACGACTCCTGGAAGTCTGAGATCGACACCGCTCTCGGTCTGTTCATTGCCGACGGCAATGTGGAGGCCTTCCAGGCCGCCCTGGTCGCCGCCTGCACCAGCTCGGGCCCGTGCAAGTAATTTAGTGTAGAATCGTTGAGGCTCCGCCCCGCGCGGGGCGGAGCCTCAACCCTTTTTGTCGCCCAAGAGAGGTCCCCATGCTTAGAGACAAGGATAGGTATCTATCCATCCTCTTGATATCGCCCTCCATCCTGGCGGTGTTGATTTTTATCTACGGATTCATCGCCTGGTCGGTGCGAGTGTCTCTCAGCAAGTGGAAGGGCCTGAACGCCGACTACACCTGGAACGGGTTGACGAATTACATCAATCTGTTCGCCGACCCGCGCTTTGCCGTGGACATCCGCAATACTTTGATCTTTACGGGGGTCTTTGTCATCGGGAGCATCCTGCTGGGCTTCCTGTTGGCGGTGATGCTCGACCAGGGCCTGAGGGGCGAGGGATTTTTTCGCAGCCTGTTCCTCTTCCCGATGGCGATCTCGTATATCGTCACGGGCGTGGTCTGGCGCTGGCTGATGAACCCCGCCACGGGGTCGCGTACCAGCGGTTTGAACTTGCTATTTTCCTATCTTCATCTTGATTTCCTACAAAATGCCTGGCACACCACACCCTATTGGGGCATCGCTGCGATTGCCCTGGCGGCCATCTGGCAGATGTCGGGTTATACCATGGCGCTCTACCTGGCCGGCCTGCGCTCCATCCCCGTGGAGTTGCGCGAGGCGGCCCAGATCGACGGCGCCAGCGAGTTCCAGATCTATCGGCACATCATGCTGCCCTTGCTCTCGCCTGTGACCCTGAGTGCGCTGATCATCCTGGGCCACATGTCGCTTAAGGTCTTCGACCTGATCTACGCCATTGCGGGCAAGCAACTTCCGCTGGATGTGCCCGCCATCTACATGTGGCAGACCACCTTCGACGGCCTGTTCTACGGGCGCGGCGCGGCCATCGGCACCCTGCTGTTGATCAGCGTGGCCGTGCTGATCATCCCCTACATCCGCTACACGCTCAAGACGGAGACCGAATCATGAACAAGCTCCGCCTGAACAAGGCCTGGTTATACATCCCGCTGATCCTCATGGCGGTCTTCTATCTCTTGCCGATGTACGTCATGCTGGTGACGAGTTTCAAGAGTTTCGCCGAAGTGGACCTGAAGACGATGTGGAACCTGCCCTCGGGTATCCATTTCGACAATTTCATCGAGGCCTTCTCCAAACTGTCGCCTTCGTTGTGGAACAGTTTCATGATGGTGATCCCCGCCACGCTGCTCTCTTCTGCGCTGGGATCGCTGAACGGCTTCATCCTCGCCAAGTGGAAGTTCCGCGGCGCGGACATCATCTTCCCGTTCATCCTGTTCGGCATGTTCATTCCCTACCAGAGCATCCTGATTCCCCTGGTGCAATTCATGAGCGCGGTGGGCATCACGGGCCTGCCCGGCCTGGCGATGGCTCACATCATCTACGGTATTCCCATCACCACGCTGACCTTCCGCAACTATTACGCCAGCCTGCCGCAGGAACTGCTCGAAGCCGCCAAGATCGACGGCGCCGACATGCTGGGCATCTACCGCTGGATCCTTCTGCCCATCTCCATCCCCAGTTTCGTGGTGGTGCTGATCTGGCAGTTCACCTCGGCCTGGAACGACTTCCTGTTCGCGGTGGTGCTGACGGGTAACACTGAATGGCCCATCACGGTGGCGCTCAACAACATGGCGGGCAGTCAGATCATTGCCTGGAATGTGCAGATGGCGGGCTCGCTGCTGGCCGCCCTGCCGACCCTGCTGGTCTATATCTTCCTGGGCCGCTACTTCCTGCGCGGCCTGCTGGCAGGCTCTCTCAAAGGTTAGGCACATCCCTTCATTTTTGGAGTTTCCATGAACGCTCCCTTATTGGAAATGCGGAACATCACCAAGGAATTCCCGGGCGTCAAGGCGCTGGATAACGTCAGTTTCCAGGTGGCCCAGGGCGAGATCCACTGCCTGGTCGGCGAGAACGGCGCGGGCAAATCTACGCTGATGAAGGTGCTGAGCGGAGTCTATCCGCACGGTTCTTACTCTGGCGAGATTCTGTTCGGCGGCGAGGTCCAGCGTTTCAACAGTATCAGCGATAGCGAGAAGGCAGGCATCGCCATCATCTACCAGGAACTGGCGCTTGTCCCCGATCTGACCGTGTACGAGAATATTTTCATCGGGCACGAGATTCGCAACGGTTTCATGGTGGACTGGAATGAGACCATCAAGCGCGCCACCGAGGTGCTCAAGAAGGTCAAGTTGGATGTCAATCCTGCGGCCAAGATCAAGGACCTGGGCGTGGGCAAGCAGCAACTGGTGGAGATCGCCAAGGCACTCAGCAAGGACGTCAAACTGCTGATCCTCGACGAGCCCACCGCCGCCCTGAACGAAGTGGACAGCGAGAACCTGCTCAACCTGCTGCGCGACCTGAAGAACCACGGCGTGACCTGCATCCTGATCTCGCACAAACTAAAGGAAGTCATCGAGATCGCGGACACGGTCACCGTGCTGCGCGACGGTCAGACCATCTGCACGCTGGACGCCCGCAACGGCCAGGTCAGCGAGCAGGTGCTGATCAAGAACATGGTCGGACGCGAGATCGGGAACATCTATCCCAAGCGTGAACGCGGACAGGCGGGCGAGGTGGTGCTCGAAGTCCGCAACTGGAATGCCTATGACCCCAAGGCGGGTCGGGCCATCCTGAAAGACGTCAACTTCAACCTGCGCAAGGGCGAGATCGTCGGATTCTCCGGGCTGATCGGTTCGGGCCGCACGGAACTGGCCTTGAGCATCTTCGGCAACCCAGACGGCTATCACCTGAACGGCGACCTGTACGTCAAGGGCCAGCCGCGTAAATTCGGCCATCCGCGCGACGCCATCGACGCGGGCGTGGCCTACTCCACCGAAGACCGCAAGGGCGACGGCCTGATCCTGATCCAGGATGTCAAGCAGAACATCAGCCTGGCGAACCTGCGCGAAATCGCTTCGCGCGGCGTGGTGGATAACAACGCCGAGGTCAAGGTGGCCAACGAGTACAAGGGCAGCCTGAACATCAAGACGCCCAGCGTCGAGCAGAAGGTCTCCAACCTGAGCGGTGGCAACCAGCAGAAGGTCTGCCTGGGCAAGTGGCTGTTCGTCAAGCCCGACATCCTGATCCTGGACGAGCCCACGCGCGGCATTGATGTGGGCGCGAAGTACGAAATCTACACCATCATGACCCGCCTCGTGGAGCAGGGGATGAGCATTATCATGATCTCCTCCGAACTGCCTGAGATACTGGGCATGAGCGACCGTGTCTACGTGGTGGCCTCGGGCAAGATCGCGGGCGAACTGCCCGTGGCCGAGGCGACTCAGGAAAAAATCATGCACCTTGCAACGAATTAGGAGGCGGACCCATGTCATTTTTCAATAACGCCAAGAACGTCTTGCAGCAGAACATCCGTGAATACGGCATGTACATTGCCCTGTTCGTGATCATGATCATCTTTACGATCACGACCAACGGCACTTTTATCTCCTCGCGAAACATCGTCAACCTGGTGAACCAGACGGGTTATATCGCCGTGCTGGCGGTTGGCATGACACTGGTCATCATCGTCCGCCATATCGACCTGTCGGTGGGCTTCCTGGCGGGCTTCATGGGCGCGGTGGCGGCCATCGCCCTGGTTTATTGGGGACTGCCCGTGTATGCAGTCATCCCGATGGTGCTGGCGCTGGGCGTCTTTGCAGGCCTGATCACCGCCTTTCTCGTGGCGCAGATGAAGATACCCTCCTTCGTGGCGTCGCTGGCGGGCTGGCTGATCTACCGTGGTGCGATCCTGGTCGTGACGGAAGGCACGGGCACCATCATCATCCCCGACGAAGCCTTCAACGCCATCGGTAACGGATTCATCCCCGATATCCCCGGGCTGGACGCCTTCCTGCCGGGCGTACATAAACTGACTCTCATCCTGGGCGTGGTGGCCATCATCCTGCTGGTCATGGGCGAGTTGAGCAACCGAAAGAAGAAACAGTCCTACAACTTCGAAGTCCTGCCGATGGACATGTTCATCGTCAAACTGGTCTTCATGTCCGCGCTGATCGGCGCCATTACCTGGGTGCTGGCGGGCTACCAGGGCCTTTCGTGGACGGCGGTGGTCGTGCTGGTCGTGACGCTCATCTACAACTTCGTCATGTCGCAGACCGTGCTCGGGCGTCACATCTACGCTATCGGCGGCAACCCCGACGCGGCCGAACTAAGCGGCATCAGCGTGAACAAGCTGATCTACGTGGTCTTCGGCTCGATGGGCATGCTCTCGGCCCTCTCGGGCATCCTGTTCGCCTCGCGC
>CALLJA010000260.1 GCA_938008865.1 uncultured Anaerolineales bacterium | reverse complement strand
TAGGCTTCGCGTCCGGGCGGGCGGCGCAGCAACAGGGAAACCTGGCGGTAGGCCCAAGCATGCTTCGAGAGGTCATCATAGATGACCAGCGAGTCACGGCCCGTCTCCATGAACTCTTCGCCGATGGCGCAGCCCGCATACGGGGCAATATATTGCAGCGCCGCCGACTCGTCGGCGGAGGCCACCACGATGATGGTGTGTTCCATCGCGCCGTTCTTCTCGAGGATGCCCAGGGTGCGGGCGACGGCGGCCTTCTTCTGGCCGACGGCCACGTAGATGCAGACCACGCCTTTACCCTTCTGATTGATGATGGCGTCAATGGCAATGGCGGTCTTGCCGGTCTGGCGGTCGCCAATGATCAGTTCGCGCTGGCCGCGGCCGACGGGGATCATCGCGTCGATGGACTTGATGCCGGTCTGGATCGGGGTATCCACATCCTGACGCTCGACCACACCGGGCGCAATGCGCTCAATCGGGCGGAAGCCGGTCGTGTTGATCGGTCCCTTGCCGTCGATCGGCTCGCCCAGCGCATTGACCACACGCCCGATCATGGCATCGCCCACGGGCACCGAGGCGATGCGCCCCAGGCCGCGCACGGTCATGCCTTCGGCAATTTCGGCGTAATCACCCATCACGATTACGCCGACGCTGTCTTTCTCCAGGTTGAACGCGATGCCAATCACCCCATTGGCAAACTGCACCAGTTCCTGCGACTTCACGTTCGCCAGGCCCTGGACGCGGGCAATACCGTCACCGGCTTCCAGCACTGTACCGATATCACTGATACCGAATTCGGGCTTAAAGCCTTCGATTTGTTTTTGAAAATCGCCGGTGATTTGTTTGATCAGGTCCGTCATTTCGCCTCCACGCCGGGTTTGGGAATTTACTGCAACGCAGTATTCGTAGATACGGGTTATGTACAATAACCCGGATAAGTTTTATCCGGGCAGGTTGTAGGTTTTGCGCCCGCCAGCCCCTGTGAGGGGGCGTACAAGCGTGCCAATGATACCTGAAACGATACCAGTTGTCCAGTTAGAAATATCACCGGCAGATAAGAAGATGGGCTTATAAGAAATTGGTCCTCTTAATCGGCCTTTAACGCCCGCAGAGGCCCGTTTCCCTTGAAATATGTTCGATTTGTACTATACTTTGCACCGTTTTTGAACCTAAAAAAACACAGGAGCAACCCATGCCCGACCCCGAACAGCCTCCCAGTCGTCGGATGAAACGATACTGGAAAGTAGCCGTCCTTGCCAACATCAAGGACGATAACACGCCCAAGCCGGAAGGCGTTCCACCCGACGCATTTGCCGATTTCGACCACATCGAGACCATCGAACATATTCGCGCGGCCATCGAAACCGACGGACACGAGACCGTCTTTTTACAGGCGGACCGTACCCTCCCCTTCACCCTGCAAGAAGCCCAACCCGACATCTGCTTCAACATTGCCGAGGGCCTCGGCGGCGACGCGCGCGAAGCTCAGGTCCCCGCCCTGCTGGAAATGTTCGGCATCCCCTACACGGGATCGCGCGTGCTGACCAACGGCATCTCCCTCGACAAGACCCTCACCAAGCGCATCTGGCGTGATCGACGCCTGCCCGTGGCTCCGTTTCAGGAGTTCAATGCCGGCGACGAGCCGCTGCGCCCTGAGTTGAAGTTCCCGCTCTTCGTCAAACCCGCCCGCGAAGGGACCGGCATGGGCGTGGATATGAAGGCCATCGTCAACAATGAGAAGGAACTGCGCGAGCGCGCCCAGTACATCGTCAATGTCTATCAGCAGCCCGCCCTGGTGGAGACCTTCCTGCCGGGCCGCGAGTTCACGGTCGGGATTCTGGGCCGCGCCGACGCCAAGCTCTACTCGCGCCACCCCGACTGGTACGAGAAGGACGGTTTCCACCGCTTCCCCGTCCTCGAACTGGACAGCAGCCGCTCGGTGACGCCGTGGGTATACAGCCAGGAGGCCAAGTCGAAGGATGTCGGCGCGGATGGCGCGCCCGGCTACTTCTGCCCTGCCGATATCGACCCCGAGCTTGAAAAGAAGTTGAAACACCTGGCCTGGCGCGCGCACATCCTGCTAAATACGCTGGACGTTTCCCGCACCGACATCCGTCTGGACGAAGAGGGCAACCCGCGCGTAATGGAGATCAACACCCTGCCCGGCCTGACGCCCGATTACAGCGACCTGTGCCTGCAAGCCAAAGCCGAAAACATCCGCTACGAGGACCTGATCCTCGACATTCTGTATCTGGCGGCGGGGCGTTGGGGCATGCTCGAACCACGCGAACTGCACAACTCGAACGGGAAGAAGCAGCCATAGTTTCCAGGGCCACGGCCTGAAGTCCGCGCTCCGAAGTTTTGAAGAGACCCATTGCGGGTCTCTTTTTTCTCCCCCGTTTGCGCACAATCACACAATCTCTTCACAATTTAATGACCTTATCTTTACACCTCAAAAATATACTGGCACTGTACTTCTTCCAACGTTGATGCATCCAGAAAGGGATTCCAGAATGTCCGTTCAAACGCACTCAGGCTCGAATATCGTCAAGTTCAAACTCCCCGCTTTCCTCTCGAGACTCTCGAAGAAAGCCGCCCTCGGGATCACCGCCGCTCTGCTCATAGTTGCAGCCGGCGGGTTCGCGTACTACAAACTAGTCTACCTGCCCGCCCAGAGTGTCACCACTACCGCCAGCCTGCAGACCACCCAGATCCGTCAGGGTGACCTGGTCATTTACGCCAGCGGCACGGGTACGTTGACTTCGGCTAACGAGAATGATCTGGCGTTCAGCACAGGCGGCAAAGTGACCGAGATCAATGTCAGCGTGGGTGAGAAAGTGGGGGCGGGCGACCTGCTCGCCAAAGTGGATGACACCAGTGCTGAAATCGCCTATGCGCAAGCCAGGCGCGCCTATGCAGAACTAACCTCCCCCGCCGCCATCGCCGACGCACAGATTGCCGTGGCCGATGCCCAGGAGGAGGTGGTCAGCGCCAAGAACCATCTTGAGTATGTACTCGGGCCGAACATCCTGTACTGGGAGAATGAAGTCGCCAAGGCCCAAGCCGCGCTGATCGAGGCCCAGACCGCCGCCGACCAGGACTCGTCCAACAAGGATCTGCAAACCGCGCTTCAGAAGGCCAAAGATACTCTCGATTACGTGAACGACAAACTGTCGGGCGCCTGGGTCAGTTACGAGGAGATCTACGTCCCCAACCACTTCACCATGACCGACCGTTCCTCAGGTCAGAAATATCTGGCCGCGCCCACCGAAACCGAGATCCTTTCGGCACGCGCCGACCTGGCCGCCGCCCAGGCCGCCGTCGAGGAGGCGCAATATCTGTACGATGCGCTGACAGGCGGCGAGGTTCCCGAGGATGCAACAGGCTCGGGCTTGAGCGAACTCGAACAGGCTCAACTTGACCTGCAATCCGCACAGGAAGACCTGGACGGAACTGAGATCTACGCTCCCTTCGCGGGCACGGTCATGTCCATTGACGTCAGCGTCGGCGACAACGCCAGCAGCGGCGCGACCGTCATCACCATTGCCGACCTCGACCAGCCGTACCTTGAACTATATCTCGACGAATCCGATTGGTCCAATGTGGCCGTCGGCTACAACTGCGACGTCATCTTCGACATCCTGCCCGACAAGACCTATTCGGGAACCGTCACCCAGGTGGACCCGGGCCTTTACACGGAATCAGGCACCTCGGTCGTGCGGGCCATCGTCAAGCTGACCGACCTCAACGAAAGCGCCTTCAACCTTCCGCTGGGCACCACCGCCTCGGTGGACGTGATCGGCGGCAAGGCCGAGAACGCTCTGCTCATCCCGATCGAAGCCCTGCACAAGGCAGGCGACGTGTACACCGTCTTCGTCATGGAGAACGGCACCCCCACCCTGAAGGTCGTGGAGGTAGGCATCCAGGACCTGCTGTATGCCGAGATCAAATCGGGCCTCAACCCTGGTGACGTGGTCACCACTGGAACGACAGAGACAAAATGAGCGCAACCATCATCGAAACCGTTGACATCACCAAGGTGTATGGCATGGGTGACATCAGCGTGGCGGCTCTGAACGGGATCAACATGAAGATCGAAGCAGGCGAGTTCGTCGCCATCATGGGACCGTCAGGGTCAGGAAAAAGCACGCTGATGCACATCCTCGGCTGCCTGTCCCAGCCTACCTCGGGACAATACATCCTCGACGGTGAAGACGTGAGCAACCTCGACAAGGCTCAACTGGCCGCCGTCCGCAACCGCAAGATCGGATTCATCTTCCAGGCCTACAACCTGCTGGCGCGCACCAGCGCCCTGCGCAATGTGACCCTGCCCCTGCTCTACAACCACGCCGATACCAAGGTCTCGGTGGAGGAAGGCGACAAAAAGGCGCGCGCCATGCTCGAACTGGTGGGACTCGGCGAACGGGTCAACCACCAACCGCACGAGCTCTCGGGTGGACAGCAACAGCGTGTGGCTATCGCCCGAGCGCTGATCAACAACCCCGTGATGGTCATCGCCGACGAGCCGACAGGCAACCTCGACAGCCGCTCAGGCGAGGAGATCATGAACCTGCTGCACAAACTACATGGCCAGGGCACCACCATCGTGATGGTGACGCATGATCAGAAAATCGCCGCTCATACCCAGCGTACCATCGTCCTCAAAGACGGTGTGATTGACATCATCAATCACAATGGAAACCACGTGGGGCAGGATGACATCCTGCCCGTGAGTGAGCGGAATATCATTCCGCTCCACAACGAACAGAAGGTGCAACATGAAGCCGCTTGAAGCCATCCGCATTGCATGGGAAGCCATTCTTAAGAATAAGGTCCGCTCATTGCTGACCATGCTGGGCATCATCATCGGTGTGGCGGCGGTCATCATCATGGTCGCCATCAGTGCAGGGACCGAAGCCGCCATCCAGGACCAAATCACCAGCCTCGGCTCGAACCTGGTCTTCGTCCAGGGCGCGATGACGCGCGGCGGACCTGGTCAGGCCCCCACGGGCGGTCTCGTCTACGACGACGCTGCCGCCATTCAGGACGGCGTGAGCGGCGTCAAGGCCGTGGTGGTGGAGCAAAACTCCAGCGAGACGGTCAAGGCGGGTGATGTGACGCTAGAAGACGTGGAGATCCTCGGCACGACCACGGGCTTCCCGTCGGTGCGTGACATGGACATCGCTGAAGGCCGTTACTTTAACGAGACCGAGATCGAGCGCAAGAGCAAAGTCGTCATCCTCGGCTATGCCATGGCCCAGGAACTGTTCGGTGATAGCAGCCCAATCGGCGAGTACATCAAGGTCGGCAATACGCAACTGGCTGTGATCGGTGTCTTCGAGGAAAAGGGCCTGGTGGGCAACACCGACTTCGACTCGCGCATCTACATGCCGATCAGCGTCGTGTTCCAAAAGTTCACCCCTTCGATGTTCGCCCGCTTCATGGGTGACAGCGTGCGCATGATCTACGTGGAAGTGGAAGATGGCGTGAACCAAGACACTGTCATCGCGGGCATCGAACGCCTGCTCATCAAGCGTCACGACGTAACCGCCGACACCGAAGACTTCACCATCACCACCCAGCAGGACATCATCAGCACACGCGAGTCGACCACGGCAGCCTTCCGTTCCCTGCTGGCCTGGGTGGCAGGCGTCTCGCTGATCGTGGGCGGTATCGGCATCATGAACATCATGCTGGTGTCGGTCACCGAACGCACGCGCGAGATCGGCATCCGCCAGGCCGTGGGCGCCACCCCTGCCGACATCCGCCTGCAATTCCTGACCGAGGCGCTCATGTTGAGCGTGGTCGGCGGGTTGATCGGCACGCTGGTGGGGATCAGCGGCGCATACATCTTCGGCGCGTTGAGCGACATGCGCACCGTGATCCAGGCTTCATCCATTTTGCTGGCCTTCGGTTCCGCGGCGGCGGTGGGCGCCTTCTTCGGCTACTACCCCGCGGACCAGGCCGCCCAACTCGACCCGATCGAGGCGTTGAGATACGAATAAGAATCATGTCATTGCGAGGAGGGCTGAGACGCGACAGCGTCGAAGTCCCAACGAAGCAATCTCCTGTAGTAAGGAAAAAGCAGTGTATTCCACGGGATTGCTTCGTCGGCAAAAAACGCCTCCTCGGAATGACATCAAATGACCAAGGACATAAATGAAAAGACTCTTCATCATCACCACCCTGTTGACTCTCCTGCTGACGGCCTGCGGCGCGGCCGCTCCGACCGAGCCAGCTGTCTCGGCACAAGACGCTACGGCCATCGCCCAACTCGTTTCCACCCAACTCGCCCAGCAAACGGAATCCGCCCCGACGCAGGCTCCCTCTATCCAGACAGGGACAGCCGCTTCCGCGCTGAACACTAAGTACACCGACGCGGTCAGCGTAGCCGAGCAATTGCTGACAGGCACATTCATGCTGGCCGATACGAACCTCTCGCTGACAGGTGAGCAGACCGCACAACTCATCCCGTTGTGGACTTCATTGAAGGAAGCCGTGCAAAATTCGGCTGCACAAGAACAGACCGACGCCATCCTGCAACAGATCGAGTCGACGCTGACCGCCGAACAGGTCAAGGCCATCGCTGACTTCAGGATCACCCGCCAGAGCATGATGTCCGTTTTACAGGACAAAGGCGTGACGATGGGCGGTCCGCAGGGAAACGGGAGCGGTGGGCCGAATGGCTCGGGTGGCGGAACTCCGCCCGATGGAACGCCCCCAGCGGGAGGGCCAGGCAATGGAAACGGAACCCCGCCTCAGATGGATGGAACGCCCGTAGCGGGCAATCCATCCCAAGGCCGTGGCAACTTTCTTCCTCCCGAACTAATCGACGCGTTGATCCAATTTTTACAAGGCACACAAGGATAATCCTATGAAAAAATTGACATTGCTCTCCCTGACCATCCTGGCTATTTTACTGAGTGCATGCAGCGCGCAAACCCCGCAGGTTGCGCCCGCTCAGACCGAGTTGAGTACCGAATCGAAACTGATTGTCGGTACGTTCAAGCTCGATGGCACCGAACAGGCCATCACGAAAGAACAGGCCAAGCAATTGGTCATCCTATGGCAAGTCTACAAAGAGATCAGCCAGAGCGACACCGCTGCGCAGGAAGAAGTGGACGGCCTGCTCAAGCAGATCGAAGGGACGATGACCGACACGCAAATGCAGGCCATCAACGACCTGAACCTGTCTCAGCGTGATGTGATGTCGCTCATGCAGGAGAAGGGCCTGATGGCATCCATGCCCGCCAGAGATACCTCGTCGAGCAACACCACCAGCAATTCGGGTGGCGGATTCACTCCGCCCGATGGCGGCGGCCCAATGATGGGCGCAGGCGGTCCACCCGATATGGCTGGCGGCGGCTTCGGCGGAGGTTCATCCAGCAGTTCGTCCACGTCAGACAGTTCCTCCAGCGCACAGACGCGCGTGAATCCAACATCCCAATTGCTAGACGCGTTGATCGAATACCTGCAAGGCCTTGCGGGCGAATAGTCAACAAAACCTCGGAGGTCTGACAACTCCGCAGGCCTCCGAGGTTTATCCCTCATGGCGTGGGCCAGCCGAAAATTGGTATACTGAACGAAAGAGGCACGATGACAACCAAAACCATCCTCGTCGTAGATGACGAAAAAAGACTGGTCTCGCTGGTGGAGAGCTATCTCACCCAGGAAGGCTACCGCGTGGCAACCGCTTACAACGGGAAGGAAGCATTGACCGTGGCACGGCGCGAAAAGCCCGACCTGATCATCCTGGATGTGATGATGCCAGAGATGGACGGCTATGCCTTCATGCGCGCGCATCGCGCCGAACAGGATACCCCCATCATCCTGCTCACCGCCCGCGTGGACGACGACGAGAAGATCCTCGGCCTCGAACTGGGCGCAGATGACTACGTCACCAAGCCCTTCCGTCCGCGCGAGCTGACGGCGCGCGTGCGCGCCGTGCTGCGACGCGTGGGCAACACTGAGCCTGCCGCCCAGGTCCTGCACGCCGCCGACCTGACCCTCGACCGCGAAGGCCGCACCGTGCAAGTCAGCGAAGAGTATGTGGACCTGACGCCCTCCGAGTTCGACATCCTGGCCGCGCTCATGTCTGCGCCTGGGCGCGTCTTCTCGCGCCTCGACCTGCTGGACATCATCCAGGGCGTGCGCTACGAAGGCTACGAACGCACCATCGACACGCACATCAAGAACCTGCGCGGCAAGATCGAAGCCGACCCGCGCAATCCGCGTTACATCGAAACCGTCTATGGCGTCGGCTACCGCCTTACGAGGGTATGACCCATGCGGACCATCACATTCAAACTAGTCCTGGGATTCCTGGCCATCGGCCTGATCAGCATTGCATTGATGCTTGTCCTGGCGCGCTGGAATACCAACCAGGAATTCTCGCGTTTCGTCTCCGACCGCGCCCAGACCGAAATCGTCTCCACCCTGACAGACCACTACAAAGCCAACGGCTCCTGGGCCAACGTTGAGGCGCTGTTCGCACCCCCGTCTGCCAACCCGCCCGACGAAAATTCGGGGCATTCCGACCATCCCACGCCGCCTTTCACGCTGATGGACGAGAACGGGGTGGTCGTACTCTCCCGAGACCGCTTCCCGCTGGGAGAGCGCATCCCAGCCGAGGAATTATCCGAAGGGACTGCGATCGAGGTCGACGGGCGGACGGTGGGAACCCTGCTGATGGGCAGCCGTCAGCCCTTTGCAAGCGACCCGCGCGCCCTGGAATTCGTCCAGCGCAACACGCAGCTCCTCATCTACAGCAGCATCGGCGCGATGCTGGTGGCCCTGCTGTTGGGCATCTTCATCTCGCGCACGCTCACCCGCCCCATCCGCGAATTGACCACCGCCACACACGCCATCTCGGAAGGCGACCTCAACCAGCAGGTCTCCATCCATTCCAACGACGAGATCGGCGACCTTGCGCGCGCCTTCAACAAGATGAGCGCCGAACTGGCCCGCTCCGTCCACACCCGCCGCCAGATGACCGCCGACATCGCCCACGAGTTGCGCACCCCGCTCAGCTTGATCCTCGGCCACGCCGAAGCCGTCCACGACGGCGTACTGCCGCCCACGCGTGAGAACTTCGAGATCATCCGCGAAGAGGCGGGCCGCCTCGAACACCTGGTCGACGACCTGCGCACCCTGTCGCTGGCCGACGCAGGCGAACTGAAACTCAACCCGCAGCCCTTCTCCGCGCCCAAACTGCTGCAAGACCTCTCGGCTCTGTACCAGTTTCAGACGCAGAAAAAGAATATCGACCTGCAGGTGGACCTGGAGCCGCCCCTACCCGACCTAATTGCGGACCCCGCCCGCATCACGCAGGTGCTCACCAACATCCTCGATAACGCCCTGCGCCACACCCCCACGGGCGGACGCGTGACCCTGGCCGCCCGCCTGACCCCGCAGGGAGTCGAACTCTCGGTCCGCGACACGGGGCCTGGCCTGGCCTCCGAAGACCTGGAGCGCATCTTCGACCGCTTCTACCGCGCCGACGCCGCCCGCCACCGCACCGACGGCGGCTCGGGCCTGGGGCTGGCCATCGCCAGGTCCATCGTGCAGGCCCATGGTGGGCAGATCCGCGCCGAAAGCAAGGTCGGCGAGGGGCTGAAGGTCATCATCAGCCTGCCCGAAACGACAGTCACTGCATAAACGGTTCAGACACACGGAACAAAAAGAGCCGAAGGCGCAAACCTTCGGCTCTTTCATTATCCTGTCATCCAGGCTGCGGCTCAGTTTTCTTCCTGCGCCTGTCCAGCAGATTTTTGGGAACGACGACGAGCGCCACCAGCACAGCCATCACGCCGACGTCTTTGACCAATCCCGCCGCCAGCCGCGCCAGCGAAAGGCCGCCGCGCTCCCCGTCGCGCCCAGGCCGCATCCCTTCTGGAATACCGCCCTCAGGAAACCCCGCGGACGCCTGGTCTCCCTGCGGCGGGCGGGACTCGTCTCCACCGCGTCGGTCGAAGGGCATGGAAAGGCTCGCGCCGATCCCATTGACCAGGGCCACCCAGGCTCCCGTCACGAGCGCGGCGGCCAGCAAAATGATCAAGATCCGTCCGAGGGTTTTCATGCGGGCACATCCTTCTGCTTCTTCGAGGCCAGGCGGCCAAACGGTTCAACGACATAACGTTTGATCGAGTTGACGATCCAACTCCAGTGCAGGGCGGTATGCAGACCCAGCAGCAACAGGAAGAAATTGGCCGACATATCATGAAGCCTGCGCCAGGCAAAGCCAGGTGGAAGCGCGATTCCCAGCGCGGGCAACGCCACCTCAGAGATCAGAATTCCCGAAAGCATGATCAAGATGCCGTCGAAGAATAATAGCCAGTTGAGCAGGTAATTCAGGCGCGAGACGCCCGCCACACGCCCGAGGAAGCGGCGCGTAATCTGGGCGATCCAATCCCAACTCAGCAGCAGGTGGACCAGGATGGCGGCGATCATCGACAGGCTCAGCCATTCGTGGATCGGCAATCCGCTCGAATGGGGTTCCATGGTCACGAGAAAGGCCGCGAAGATGGCCAGGTCGATCCATAATTTCAAGCGGGTCTGGCTGCGAGGCTTGGTTTGTGTTTCGGTTGTCATGATTTCTCCTTTGAACGTCCGCCATTGTAGCGGCAGGCAGGCTGCGCGTGGTGGGAAAATTACGGATGAATTGTGAAGATTTTGTAAAA
>CALLJA010000259.1 GCA_938008865.1 uncultured Anaerolineales bacterium | reverse complement strand
CCTCACCGCCTTTCAGCGCGTCACGCGCACGATCAATTATTTGTCTTGGCAACACACCGCCGATCATCTCTGTCAGTCCGCACGCACCACTCGTATAATCTGCGCAGTCTAGGATCAACATCAGCGCGGTTTTCAACCGTTCCGCGCGGGCCTCCGCAGCCTCGGCGCGGGCGTTGGCGGCGTCCTCCAGCGGACGGGTGTTCCAAGTGTCGCCGTGCGTCTTATACAAGCACGCCACGCTAACATCGCCGTAATCATCAACGGAGTAGCACTCACTACCGCCGCAAAACGGACATAACTTATCGCTCATCCCTCACCGCCTTTCATCCACGCCTCAAACTGTTCGGTTGTCCAATCAAGTTTTCCCCGATCATCATAGATTTGCGCCGTTGGATCGTCTGGAGATAGCGGCGCATTGAGCAATTCCAAAGCATCATGTCTGTCAAGATTTCCGCTTCCAACCAGGTTTTTGATTACGGCGAGCCGTAAGGCTCTTGCCATTCGTATATCGTCTTCTTCGCTCATTTGTTGCCACCTCCCACGCGGGCGCGATGAGCGCGATGAGCGTCTAGCCCAGCATTTGTGTCTATTTCGCTTGTTTGACGGCAGACCGCGTCCATGACTAATTTATCCAGCCGCTCCGCGTCCTCATTCGCGGCGGCAAGTTCGGCGGTCAGGCGGGCGACTTCGGCATTCTTCTCTATGTTCATATTGATTGCTGCGGTCAACGCGGCTTGCAACTCTGCCGCGCGGGCCTCTACTGCTCTCATAGGGTGTTTCTCGCACGTCTTGATGTGTTCGCTTACCAACGTGGCAGCATCATCATCAAGTGGATACTCGGCCCCACAATAAGCGCAGTAAGTTTTTCCAGTTTTTACATTCATGCTGTTCATCTGGCTCGCGACGTCGAAGCCGAGCGGTTCCTTCATGTGTTTTCTCCTAATGGCGCGATGAACAGCTTGCGGCCACAGCGCGGGCAGAAGTTCATTTCGTTTTCGGCAGGCCCGTCCTCGGTGAACTCCCAGTGAGCCCCGCAAGAGCCAAACCAAAGTCCGTAATCGCTGTCTTCCAGTGTCCACAGACATTCTCCAGTGTGGCCTTGAGGGGGCTCGCTGTTTTTATGGACATCGAAAACGGACGGCCAACTCTGAACCTCTTTGATGATTTCAATAGCTCGCCTGTACGCCCCGATGGCACCACGGTGGTGCGCGGCACAGCCGCCTTGCGGGTCATCCGAGGCCAGCGCGGTTTCTTCGTACGCAGTAAGGGATGTTACCCAGGCAGTGACAACACATGGAAGGCAGCGTGTCTCACCGTTGTTATTCTCGTAGAGCTGGCTTATGTGCAGCCACTGGCCGCAGTTTGAGCAGGCTGCATATCCCTGGCTCGCGGCGAGGTCGGCGAAGTGCTCGTACACTCCATCAGGCATCATTACTCCTCCATCTCCATAAGTTTTCGCAGGTAGTCCCGCACATCCGCGTGTGCTGGGAGAACGAGATCTGCTGCCTCAAGAACGAAGGCGTGCTGGTGAACGTTGCCGTCCTCCATCGCGACAATCGTGTACTTTCTGAGCATGGAGGCCCAGGCCAGCTCCATCATTGTACCGATGGAAACGCTCGTCGCTCCGACCAGGTTGGCGTAGACAATGTCCGCCTGGCTGACCATCCAGCGATCGCGCCCAAAGATGGCGTGGTTTTTCGATAGGGGCAGGTTCTCGTACCCGCTTTTCTTGAGCACTTTTTCTGTGCGCAGCAGCCCCTTCCCGATCATTGGGTGGAGCACGGAGTACCCCTCATACTGCAGTACTTGCGTGGTCTCATTGTAGTAGCGCATGACGTCATCGTATGATTGCCCGCTGATTGGTCTGGCGAGGTAGATCGTGAGAGGAAGCATCTTGGGTAGTCTCCTTGTGTTGGAAAGGGCGAGTAATTTTCTTTGGTGCAGCCACTCTCAGGTGGTTGGTAGGTGCCTGCTGCACAGCGATACTGGGCGCCGTAGTAACTAGATTGCGGAACTGGGGTGGGCACCACCAGGGCAGCGGAAGCCAGAGCAGGACATACTCTTCACAGAGAGGATCGTGCCCCTCCTGGGCAGCCGCCGATGGTGCGACGGCTCCCAGAAGAGATAAGACCAGAGAAAGGACGAGCACTACTTTGAGTGTGGTTTGCATGGCCCCTTCTCGTTCCAGTCGTGCTCTGTGATGTCACGCCAAGACTCAACGACCAGCCCCAGAGAGGCCGCGAGTTCGTACTCTCCACGGTTATTCAAGGTACTGAGTCTGTCGTAGATGTACCAGGAGCCTGGGTCTGAGCACCAACCAAGCCGCTCCTCCCCGCCATCTACCTTTACGTAGACATCGCGGGTATCGGAGCCGTTGCTGCCGTTGGTCGGTGGGGTAAAGGCACTCGTCCATTTCGGCAATTCTTCGGTTTCTCTGACGACGCCGATCAAGTCGAGAGGAAAGCTGCTTGTGACTCGCTCCCCTTCCTCTTGCTCGGTCACGTAGAACAACCCGTTTTCGGAGCGGGTCTCCAGGACAGAACTGCTCCTGAAGAGGAAGCTGCCCGCACGATCCATGATAGAAACTGTCTTAGTCACGGTGACCCCCTTCGCGCACAGCATCGAGAGGCTCAATTGCGTCTTCAGTGACGAACTTGATGGCTGTGAGAGGAAAGCGAATTGTCCGATTCTCGCCTTGTGGGCCAACTAAATGAATGTTGTACATTCCATCGCTGGCCCAGGTGTCGATTACAGGCACGTGCGCAAGGTCGGGGTAACTGCAATTGACGAGCATAACAGTCACATACTTTGTGTTCACTACTTGCCCCTTTCTCTTAGGAAGGCCAGGTAGGTCGTGAGCTGGCGGCCTGGCGTAGGGAAGCTGCGAATGGACTCACTCAGGCTGTCGCTCAGTCGGATGTTCAGGTAGGTGCGCTCCTCTGGAGTAAGATCTTCCAGGCTGTCCTCCAGAATAATCATCTTGATGTGGTACCGTTGCAAGGCAGTCAGCGCTGAATACAGCAACCAGAACAGCTCGTTGACCACTGCCCTGCGAACCTTACGAAAGCGTTCTTTTATGGTCATGCTAGTCTCCATCGTCTGAGCGGACGAGGCCGCCCATGACAACAATGCGGGGCAGCATCACGGCCACGGAGTCCACCAGCTCGTGCTGGGCGGTCATCACCTCAATGATCGACTTGTACGCGGCCCAGGACTCGTCAGACGCCACCCCGTAGTGGGTGATGCTGCGCTCTCGCATGTGTTGGTCGAAGGCTGCCTGGTCGAAAACTTCCTTCGCCTTTGCGCGACTGGACACACGCCCAGCTCCGTGGCTGGCGGACTCCAAAGAGGCCTTGTTTCCCTTGCCGCGCACGATGTACGACTGCGTTCCGCTTGATCCTGGGATCACACCAAAGACGCCGAGGCCAGCAGGCGTGGCTCCTTTTCGGTGCACGATCAACCCGTTTTCCTTGTGGGCGAAGTTATGGTGGTTCTCCACAACAGTCTCGGCGTACAGGCCAGTGAGCCGTGTAAAGTTGGCGTGGATAATCTGGTGGTTGGCCTGGGCATACTTACCCATCAACTGCATGACCGCCCAGTATTCTTGACCAGCATCTGTGCTGAGATCCAACCAGCCGTACCCTTTCGGGACGGCAAACCCACGGGCCTTCACCTCGCGGTCGGCCAGGTCAGCGTAGTATTTACCCAGCTTACCTCCAACCCCACGAGAGCCTGAGTGGGTTAGCAGGGCGGCGAACATATTACCGTACCGCAGACCAGGCAGCTCATCAGAGAGAGCCGTACCCGTCATCAAGTTACAGAAGTGATTACCCGACCCACTGGATCCAAGCTGACTCTGGGCCAGCGACTTCAGGTTGCGCAAGATCGGGA
>CALLJA010000258.1 GCA_938008865.1 uncultured Anaerolineales bacterium | reverse complement strand
CCAGGGTAGGAGTACTCTTTTGCCCTTTACGAAACCCGCCTTTCGCACTACAGTGAGGCGGGTTTTCTTATCATGAACCGATTCATTCGCGCCGTTCTATTCGACCTGGGCGGAACCCTGATGTACGCCCGCGATCCTTGGAAGCCGTACGAAGCCCGCGCAGACGAGGCTCTGGCGCAGCGCCTGCGCGACCAGGGCATGGACCTGCCGCCCACCTTCGCCGCCGAGTTCCGCGAGCGCGTCCACGAATATCACGATGAGCGTGACCAAAGCCTGTTCGAGACAACTTATTTTTCGGTGGTGCGCGCCATGCTGGTCGAGCGGAGATTCGCCCAGGTAACGGATTCAGCCATCCGATCCGCGCTGGACGCACTCTTTGCGGTGACACAGCAGAACTGGGTCCTCGAAGAAGATGCCTTGCTCACCCTAAAACTGCTCGAGTCGGCGGGGTATCGTATGGGGTTGGTGTCCAATGCAGGCGATAATCAGGATGTCTTCCAATTGGTCGAGCGCTTCCAGATCGAGCCGTTCTTCGACTTCATCCTGACCTCGGCAGCCTGCTCCTATCGCAAACCACATCCGCGCATCTTTGAGCTGGCCCTGTTGCATTGGAATCTTCCCGCCCAGGATGCCGTGATGGTCGGCGACACACTCGAGGCAGATGTTCTTGGCGCGCAAAATGCGGGCCTGGCCAGCATCTGGGTGACGCGCCGCGCCCGCCACAACGGAAAGCCGCTCATTCAACCCGACCTGAGTGTGGCCACCCTGCTCGAAATCCCCCAACGCCTCGGCCAGTCCGATTGATTTATAATCGTCTTCATGACCGATCTTTTTGACCACGCCATGCAGGAACGCATGAAGACCGAAGCTCCCCTGGCCGCGCGGATGCGTCCGCGCACGCTGGAGGAGTACATCGGCCAGGAACACATCATCGGCGAGGGCAAATTGCTGCGCCGCGCCATCGAAGCCGACAAACTCTTCTCGTCGATCATCCTGTGGGGGCCGCCAGGCACGGGCAAGACCACGCTGGCGCAGGTCATCGCCAATACCACCCAGAGCCATTTCACGACTATCTCTGCCATCCTGGCGGGAAAGGCCGAGTTACGCGTCGTCATCGACGAGGCGCTCGAACGCCGCCGCCTGCACAACAAGCGCACCATCCTGTTCGTGGACGAGGTCCATCGCTGGAACAAGGCCCAGCAGGATGCGCTCCTGCCACACGTCGAGAACGGCACCTTCACCCTGATCGGCGCAACGACCGAAAACCCCTACTTCGAGGTCATCAAGGCGCTCATCTCGCGCTCGCGCGTCTTCCAACTGCGGAATTTGAATCAGCAGGAGACGGGTGTCCTGCTCGACCGCGCCCTCAGCGACAAAGAGCGCGGCTACGGGACGAAGACCATCATCATCGACCCCGAGGCCCGTTCCCATTTAATCGAGGTTTCCAGCGGCGACGCGCGCAACGCGCTCAACGCCCTGGAGCTGGCCGTGGAATCCACCGCCCCCGATGCGGGCGGCGTCATCCACATCACGCTGGACGTGGCGCAGGAGTCGATCCAGCGCCGCGCTGTGCTGTACGACAAAGACGGCGACGCGCACTACGACACCATCAGCGCCTTCATCAAGTCCGTGCGCGGCAGCGACCCCGATGCCGCGCTCTACTGGCTGGCCAAGATGATCTACGCGGGCGAGGACCCGAAGTTCATCCTGCGCCGACTCATCATCCTGGCGGGCGAAGACATCGGCCTGGCTGACCCGATGGGATTGGTGGTGGCCGAGTCGGCGGCGCGCGCCTTCGATTACATTGGTCTGCCCGAGGGCATCTATCCCATCGCCGAGGCCACGCTGTATCTCGCTACCGCGCCCAAGTCCAACAGCGCGGGCGCGTACTTCAAAGCCATGAAGAAAATCGAAGAAGAGGGACAGGTCTCCGTCCCGCGCCACCTGATGGACGGCAATCGTGACGCCGCCGCGATGGGCCACGGCAAGGACTATGTTTACCCCCACGACAGCGAGAGACATTTCGTCCCACAGCAATATTTGCCCAAGCGCCTGCTGGGCACATACTTTTACGCGCCCTCACAGGAAGGCTACGAAGCGGCAGTCACCGCCCGCCTCGAAGCCTGGCGCGAAGCTCAACGCAAGGCCCTCAATATCGAGCGCCGCGAGGACGTCCCCGCCCTGAGCGAGGAACAGATCGTGGAAATGAAGCGCAAGATCAAGTAAAACCAAGTTGCAGGTTGAAGGTCGCAGGTTTAGCGGTCTTCAAGTCCAAGCCTTCAAACTTTTCAACTTTTTAACCATGCCACTTTTATTGCTCATCCGTCACGGCGAAAACGAATACACCAAGACAGGC
>CALLJA010000257.1 GCA_938008865.1 uncultured Anaerolineales bacterium | reverse complement strand
AGTCTTCCCGCCGCGAGCGCCGCTCCTCGCGCAATAGTTTCAGCGCCTTCATGCGCCGCCCCCTAGTGGGACTGGGCGCCATTGTGTTGCTATTCGTCATCGTCTTCCTGATCGCCTCCCTGAACGGCGGTGGCAGCACCGGCAACTTGCCCGCTGAAATCAGCGCGCAGGAAGCCTACCAGAAATACCAGGATGGTGTTTTTCTACTCGACGTGCGTGAGCCTGAAGAGTGGAACGAGTACCACGTCCCGAACACCACGCTCATCCCGTTAGGCGAACTGGCCAGTCGCCTTGCCGAACTGCCAAAAGACCGCGAGATCGTGGTGGTCTGCCGCTCGGGCAACCGCAGCCAGGAGGGTCGCGACATCCTGTTGCAGGCGGGTTTCAATGCCACCAGCATGGCAGGCGGGTTGAAGACCTGGAGTTCGATGGGCTATCTGCTTGAAGGGCCGCAACGACCATAACCCATCCGACGTCCAAAAGGCGATGCATTGCGCATCGCCTTTTTCGCTTATCCAGGTCTTTTCTATCTTATAAGTGCGCAATGGAAACCACCCCCCCCGCCGCCTCTCCCGCACCTGGATACTTCTTATTTCTGTTGGAATCCTGGCTGCAGTCTTGTTCAGCATTGTGCCGGGCAGCCTATTCGCCTGGTTGTGGGAACGGCTCAACCTGTTCGCCACAGTCTTCCTCGGCATCTTTATTGAGGCGGTGCCGTACCTGCTGCTGGGTACGCTCGCCTCGGGCCTGGTCGAGATGTTCGTCAACCGCGAGCAGATGGCGCGCCTGATCCCGCGCGGGGGACTGGGGTCGGCCCTGGCAGGCGCTGTACTTGGACTGGCCTTCCCCGTCTGCGAGTGCGGCGTCATCCCATTGACCCGTCGGTTGTTCAGCAAGGGACTCCCCCTCTCGGCCGGTGTGGCCTTCCTGCTGGCCGCTCCCGTCTTCAATCCCATCGTCATCTTCAGCACGGCTGCTGCCTTCGGATGGGGGCGGATGCTCTTCTGGCGGTTGGGCTTGACCCTGGTCTTCGCCGTCGTAGTGGGATTCATCTTCTCATTCGAAAAGGATGGGGGCAAAGTCCTCAAGGTGGCCGCACCCGTTCTGGACCTTCAGCCCAAACCGAAAGTCTCCCTGCCAGTTGCAGAAAAGATGCGCCAGGCCCTGATCATCGCAACGGACGAATTCTTCGAGATGGGCCGCTACCTGATTGTCGGCGCCATGCTGGCGGCCGCCATGCAGACCTTCGTTCCGCAAGCCTCGCTGCTGGCAATCGGCAACGGTCCGCTGCTCTCGGTGCTGGTCATGTTGACCCTGGCCATCGTGCTCTCGATCTGCTCCACCGTCGATGCCTTTGTGGCGCTGGGCTTCGTCGGCTCGTTTAGTTTTGGCTCGATTCTCGCCTTCCTGGTCTTCGGCCCCATGGTGGATATCAAGAGCATCATGATGTATCGTCAGGTCTTCAAATCGCGCGTTGTCCTCTACCTTGTGCTCCTGCCATTTCTCATGAGCCTGCTTTCAGGGCTGATCTTTAATTACCTGGTTCCATAGGTGTGCCATGCCCCATAAAATGTATCGTTACTTCCAGGCCCTAATCTTGATGGCCCTCGGTTTTTTTCTGGGCTTCAAGATCATCAACGGCAATCTGTCCTGGTATATTAACCAGCGTTTCGCACCGCTGACCTTCTTGGCAATAGTTCTGCTCTCCATCCTGGCAACTGCCATTGCCCAGCATGGAGAAAGAGAAGTCGAACACCACCATCATGATCATGGTCATGACCATGATCATGACCACGAACATGAACACTTTGCGGGTGGTAACCTGGCCTTTTTGATAATTCCCCTAGCCATCGGCATCCTCATCCCCGCTCGCCCTTTGGATTCGACGGCCCTCTCCACGCGCGGATTTACCACCAGTTCGGCGCTGGTCACCTCGGGGTCTTCCTCGACCACCTTCGAATCAAACGCCGAGCAACGCACCATCCTCGACTGGATCAAGATTTTCAACTACGAGACCGACCTCGGTCCCTACATCGGTCAACAAGCTGCTGTGGTCGGCTTCGTCTATCACGACGGCAAATTGCCCGTGGACCAATTCTACGTCAGCCGCTTCGTCGTCTCGTGCTGCTCAGCCGACGGGTTCGCGCTGGCCATGGTGACCGAATGGCCCGGAGCCGCCAACCTCGAACAGGATACTTGGGTGCTCGTGCGCGGCCCTGTTCAGGCCGTGGAAAAAGACGGCCGCAACATTCCCGTCATCCAGGCCGAAACTATCGAAATCGTCCCTGCCCCCGACCAGCCCTACCTCTACCCATGAAGCGACTTCTCACCCTAGACACCCTGGCCACCGGTCTGGCTGCTTTCCTCCTACTATCCATCGGGTTGGTCATCCTGATCGGCAGGCAACTGGGCATCCGTAGCACCGTCGACCTGCCTGACAACGACCTAGTCGGCCCGTATCAGGTCATCACGCTGACATTCTCAGAAGAGGTCGACCCCAACCTAACTGAGAAACTGTGGAATCTTCAGCCGCAAGTGGATGGCCGCATCGATTGGCCGTCTCCACGCACCCTGCGGTTCACTCCTTCCCGCCCGCTGCAACCTGACACCGATTACCAATTGACCCTCCGCCCCGGCGACGTCACCCCAACCGGCCGCCAGCTCAAGCGTTCCTCCACCTGGACGTTTCGCGTGCGCGCCCCGTTGATAACGGTGCTGCGCTCCGCCGATGGCGTCAGCGCCATCTGGGCGGTCAACCTCGATGGCAGTGACTCGCACCGCCTCACCAGCGAATCCGTGAAAGTGATTTGCTATGACACCGCCCGCAGTGGTGATTTCCTTGTCTACTGCGCTGCCAACAAACAGGGTGGTATCGACCTGTGGCGCGTCAGCCGCGCTGGCGGCGACGACACGATCCTGGTGAATTGCGGCAGCGACCGCTGCACCGTTCCCGCCATCTCACCCGATGGTATGCGCGTGGCCTACACCCGCGAGGCGGTGGGACCCAGTCCCGAGCTGCCCTACGGTTCCCCGCGCACCTGGATGTTGGACATCAGCAACGGACAGAACAGCCCCGTGTATGAAGACCAGCAGATCATCGGCTACGGTCCAGCCTGGTCCCCCGATGGGAGTCGCCTGGTCTCCTTCGACGGGTTGAGCAAACAGATTCGCATCCTCAACCTGACCGATCAGAAACAGTTCATCTTTTCGTCCATGACAGGAGACGCCTTTACCTGGTCACCCGACGGCAGCATCTTCCTGTTTACCGACACACAGGAAGGCGCGGATGGGCTGCACACCTTGGTGCGGCGGGCGGACCTGACCATCAACAAAACCGATGACTTGATTGGGCAGAATGACAAGATGGACTATTCCTACGGCTCACTGGCCTGGTCGCCGTCTGGAGAGCGAGTCCTATTGGGTATGCGCACAGCCGTGGACAAACCAGGCGATTCCCTGTGGCTGTTCGATCCCGCCACGCTGGATGGTCCGACCATTGTCAGCAAAGAAGAATACACCTACAACGCGCCGAAATGGAATCCTTGGGGCACGGCACTTGTCTTCCAACAATTCAAACTGCGCGGCGAATATACCCCCGAGATTGGCCTGTGGGTGGACGGGGAAGTACAGTCCCACCTTCTGACCGAAGGCCTGGTGCCACACTGGCTGCCATAAAAAACTGAAGCACCTTCCCTTGACTCGCCATATTTTCATGTTTATAATTATTGAAAATGGTTTTCAATACCGAAAAGAAACTTCATGACCGCTGAACTCTGGCTGACCCAGTTACATGAAAATGGCTATCGTCTCACCGACGCGCGCCGCGCCGTGGTGGACATCGTGGAAAAATCCACGCGCGCCCTCACGCCCGTCCAGGTCTATGACCTGGCGCGCAGGAAATATCGCGCGCTGGGGTTGGTCACAGTCTATCGCACGCTGGAGAAGCTCGAAGAACTGCACCTGATCCAGCGCGTGCATCAGCCACAGGGATGCCAGGCCTTCGTCTCGGCGGGACACGGTCATCAACACCTGCTGCTATGCCAGAACTGCGGTCGCGTGGAATTCTTCGATGGAGACGACCTGGATACACTAACCCGGTACATTGCGCAAAAGACGGGTTACCAGATCAATGAGCACTGGCTGCAACTCTTCGGCCTGTGCATGGATTGTCGCAAAAACTGAATTCACCATCCCCCGTGAAGAACGGGGGATAAAAAAGGAGCCAAAATGAAAAAGATTTTCAATTCCATTAGCGCGCTTACATTGCTGACATTCCTCCTCAGCGCCTGCGCCACCCCTGCCCCACAGGCGGACACTAGCAAGTTGCAAGTGTTGGCGACCACTACCTTCCTGGCAGACATTACCCGGAACGTGGCGGGAAATCGGGCGCAAGTCGAGTCGCTGCTGCCGGTCGGCGCGGACCCGCATGCCTACCAGGCGGCGCCGTCAGATGTGGCCAAGATCGCCAAAAGCACGGTGCTGATCCAAAACGGCATCGAGTATGAGCATTTCCTGGAGCCACTACTGGAAAACGCGGGAGGCCAGAGGTCGATCATCACCGCCACGGATGGGTTGACGCCGAATCAAATGGACAGCGAAGAGACGCCGGGACAGATGGTCGGCGACCCGCACCTTTGGCTGGACCCCGTACTGGTCGTCACCTACGTGGAGAACATCCGCGATGGGTTGATCCAGGCCGACCCTGCAGGCGCGGAGACCTACAAGGCCAACGCCGATTCGTACATCGCGCAGCTCAAGGATCTGGATTCCTGGATTCGGACACAGGTGGAGACCGTCCCTGCCGAGCGCCGTCTAGTGGTGACCAATCACGAGGCGTTGGGATATTTCGCCCGGGAGTACGGATTCACCGTCGTGGGCAGCATCCTTCCGAGCCTGAGTTCCGAGGCCAGCGCTTCGGCGCAGGAGATCGCCGCTTCGGTGGATGCGATCAAGGCTTCGGGCGCGCCCGCCATCTTCCTCGGGGACGTGGAAAACGCCAACCTGGCCAACCAGATCGCTTCGGAGACGGGTGTCCAGGTGGTCAACGACCTGCATCTCGAGTCGTTGACCGACGGCGCGCCCGCCGCAACTTATATCGAGATGATGAAATATAATGTCACACGCATCGTCGAAGCGCTGAAATAAGCGGAAAGGTAAGGGCGGCCCATCTCGGGTCGCCCAAAAATTGCAATGACACATACCCCTCATCGGCTTGAGATCGACAATATCAGCATCGGCTACGGCGACAAGATCATCCTGCGCGACCTGAGTTTTCAGGTGCCGCACGGCGCGCGCGTGGCCGTGGTGGGGCCGAACGGCGCGGGCAAGTCCACGTTGTTCAAGGCCCTGGTGGGATTGCTGCCGCTGCAAAGCGGACGCATCCTCATCCACGGCGAAGTACTGGGCACGCACAAGGATTGCGTGGCCTACATCCCGCAGCGCGAAGACGTGGACTGGCGCTTCCCCGTCACCGTCAGTGACGTGGTGATGATGGGGCGCTACGGCCAGATGGGCTGGCTCAGCCGACCGTCGGGCCGCGACCGGCAGATCGTCCAGAGCAGCCTCGAACGCATGGGCATCGCCGACCTG
>CALLJA010000256.1 GCA_938008865.1 uncultured Anaerolineales bacterium | reverse complement strand
CTGGCCGAGGGTAGACCCCAGAACTTCGACGTGCTGGTCCTCGACACCTTCAGCAGCGACTCGATTCCCGTCCACCTTGTCACGAAGGAAGCCTTCGCCGTGTACCTCCAGCATCTCAAGCCTGACGGCATCCTGGCGGCGCACATCTCCAACCGTCACCTCGACCTGCGGCCCGTGCTGTGGGGGCTGGCCCAGGAGTATAGCCTGAGCATGCAAGTGGTGGAGCGCTCTCCCATTTCAGGCTCGGACGGATTTCCTTCGATCTGGGTCCTGCTGGCGCGCGAACCCGTCAGCCAGTCGATTCCCGCGCTGCAAAGCCATGTCACCGCTTACGACGGTCCTGCCACGCCCCTCCGTTTGTGGACGGACGATTACAGCAACCTCTTCCAGATTTTGAAATAGAAACGCGTCTTCCCTGGAAGTCATCTCTTGACGGCCTCCAATACGATAACTTTGCCGTCGACCGCCGTGCGCAAATCCAGCACATCGAAGTGGGGAAAGATGTCGCGGAATTCCTCGGGGCTGAAGAAGTGATGCGGAAGTCCTTTCTCTTCGCCCTCGAGCGGGGCCAGGGTGTTCGGTTCGAGCAGAACGTTTTCGGGGGATTCCAGCACGGAGGCTCTGCGGGCGGGGACGCTGATCATGATTACTCCCTGCGGGCGGACAATGCGTTCGATCTCGCGCGCTGTGCCAAGCACTTCGGCGAGCAAGGCATGGTGGATGACCTGTGTGGACAGTACCACATCGAAGGTGTTGCTTGCAAACGGGAAGCGGCCCCGCATATCGGCTGTCACCAACCCAGCGTCTAGCTTTTCGTTTTCCAGCCATTGGCGCGTCAGGCGCAGCGCTGTAGGGGCGTTGTCCATGCCGACCACGCGGACTCCCCGCTGCGCCATGTGGACCACGTGCCGCCCTGCGCCGCAGCCGATATCGAGAGCCGATGATAGCCCGCGTTGGAGAATGCGCTGGGTAAAGTCCACCACTCCAGGCAATGGGTCGAGAAAAAGATGCGGATTGTTTTGAAAGACCAACTCCCATTGGGTTGGTTCGACCATCGAAACCTCCTGCGAGAAATCCTGCGGCCTGGTCTTGGACAAAGCCCGCGCGTTCTACCCGTCGAGGGCAGGCTGGGGTTTGCGAACGCTCTCAAAAATAAGCAGGCGGATAACCAGCAGCGCCGTTTCAATGAAATTGTCCAAATCTGCCTCGTCGAGCGGGATGCGCCTCATACTCATTTCGAAAACGGCGGGACGAACCTCGATTTCCAACAGGGGAAGATCGCAGGCCAGCAGCTGCTCCCGAATGGGTGTTTGAGCTAGGCGAAACGCCATGAGGCGGTCTGGCCCCACCCACAGGGTGTAACGCGCATCGAAGGCCTCGTCCTGGGTCATCATGCGCTCCATGCGCGGAAGGGTAATTCTGCCCTCGGGCAGGCGGTCATCCACCAGGCGGCACTCAGACAACAGGATGTTTTGCGGCTCGAATTGCGCGCGCGTTTGAGCGGGACGATAGCGATTGCGCGGCGTCATGAAAATATCCACATCCTCGCCCTGGCACGCAAAACGCGCTTTAGGCCAATCGAACCAGCCGCCTTGAATGAATTCACCGCCGCGCTTTGCCGCCTGGCGTTCGAGCATGGACTTGCGTTTCTGCGCCTGAACCCTGTCATTCCAGAGGGTGAACAGCGCCACCAGGCCCAGGAGCGGAAAAAGAAAACAGCGAAAGGCCTCGCTGAGCTCATCCATGTTTTGTCGCGATCACGAGCATCAGGGTCCCAGATTGCGTTTCGACCACCTGTGCATCCGTCTCGAAGCCTGCCTCGACGAAGGGAATTATTAGCCTTTCCTGGACATCTCCCAGCACGCCGGCAGAACTCTGCCCTGTGACGCGGAACAGCCAACCGAGCAGCCGATTCCGCGGCCAGGCCACAGGCAGGACGACCAGCCTGCCTCCATTATGGAGGACGCGCCACACCTCTGACAGAGTCTGCGGGTCAAAGATGTATTCCGAGGGGAAGGTGGAGAGCAATGTATCGAAATATCCGCTCGGGAAGGGCAGGAACTGGGTCAGGCCGCGGGCAAGTTGAATTTTCGTGTAGCCAATTTTAACTAGGCGGGTTTTGGCGAGGCGTCCCATCTGGGCGGATTCATCCAGGCCAACGGGAGCCAGCCCGAGGTCCAACAGGGAATGTTGCAGGTGGCCTGGGCCGTGTCCTACTTCCAGTACCCGCGTCCCGCACACATGGGGCAG
>CALLJA010000255.1 GCA_938008865.1 uncultured Anaerolineales bacterium | reverse complement strand
GCGGCACGTCCACCCTCGGCGGCATTGGGACGATCCAGGGCGCCATGATCGGGGCTCTGATCATCGCCAGCCTGTCCACGGGTCTGCAAATGATGAACGTGGCCCCGGCCTGGCAATATGTTTTGAAGGCAATCGTGTTGGTCCTGGCAGTATTGGCTGACGTCTATTTCAAGAAAAAAGGTTAATGAAATGAGCAAAACTTACGAACCCAAACCCGAACACAAATTCACCTTCGGCCTGTGGACTGTGGGCAGCAAGGGCCGCGACCCGTTTGGCGACCCCGTTCGCGAATCCAAGACGCCCGCCGAACTGGTCTACCTGTTGGGGGAGGTGGGCGCGTACGGCGTCAACTTCCACGACAACGACCTGATCCCCATCGACGCCACGCCCGCCGAGGCGGAAGCCATCAAGAAGGATTTCCGCAAGGCGCTGAACGATACGGGCCTGGTTGTGCCGATGGCGACCACCAACCTGTTTGGCGATCCCATCTTCAAGGATGGCGCTTTCACCAGCAACGATCCGAAAGTCCGCGCATACGCGCTGCAAAAGACCATGAAGGCCATCGATCTGGGCGTGGAATTCGGCGCGAAGACCTACGTCTTCTGGGGCGGACGGGAAGGCACCGAAACGGATTCATCCAAGAGCGCTGTCGACGCCATCAAGCGCAACCGCGAGGCCATGAACTTCCTGTGCGAGTACGCGCTCGACAACAAATATGACCTGAAGTTTGCGCTCGAGGCCAAGCCCAACGAACCGCGCGGCGACATCTACAATCCGACTACGGGTCACATGCTGGCCTTCATCGCCACCCTCGACCATCCTGAGATGGTCGGCGTCAACCCCGAGGTGGCGCACGAACACATGGCGGGCATCAATTTCATGCACGGCGTGGCCCAGGCCTGGGAAGCGGGCAAGCTCTTCCACATCGACCTGAACGATCAGTATCCTGGCCGCTACGACCAGGACCTGCGCTTCGGCTCGCGCGATATCAAGGCCGCCTTCTACCTGGTCAAGTTCCTGGAAGATGTAAAATATGACGGGTCGCGCCACTTTGACGCGCACGCCTATCGCACCGAGGACTTCGAGGGTGTGAAGGATTTCGCTCGCGGCTGTATGCACACCTACCTGATCCTCAAGGAAAAGGCTGCCCAGTTCAAGGCGGATGCGGAGATTCAGTCCATCCTGGCCGAGATCAACGCGGACGACGGCTCGATGAGCGGCTTCTTTGGCAAGTACTCTGCCGAGAAGGCCAAAGCCCTCAAGGCCCAGTCCTTTGACCGCGCAGCGATCAGCGCCCGCGGCCTGAAGTATGAACGCCTCGATCAATTGACCGTCGACCTGCTGTTGGGTACCCGCTAGTCCCGATGGTCCCGATGCGGCGCGCTCAATCAGATGGGCGCGCCGCATTTTTAGAATAGCCAAGGATGTCTATGGAAACGATTCAATATCAAGGTCTGGACTGTGTCGCTTTGGAGAATGCCTCCCTGAGCCTGCTGGTCACGCAATCAGTGGGACCGCGCATCTTGTCGCTCCGATACAAAGGCGGCGAAAACCTGTTCGCGGAGTTGCCTGACTTTGTCTCGGTGCGCCCCGACGGGCAGTTGTTCCACTTCCGCGGCGGACATCGTTTGTGGCACGCGCCCGAAGCCATGCCGCGTACCTACGCCCTCGACGATGATCCCGTGGAGATCACCCCAGCCGAGGGCGGCCTGCTGGTCAGGCAAAAAGCGGATGCGGAGACGGGCATCGAAAAGTCTCTGCACATCACGCTGGTGGGAGACCAGCCGCGGGTGGTCGTGCGCCACACATTGACCAACCGTGGTCCCTGGCCTATCGAGTGCGCGCCTTGGACCATTACGCAATTGCGCACGGGCGGGGTGGCGATCCTGCCCCAGTCGCGGAACCAGACCGAAGTCCTGCCGAATCGCTCGCTGGCGCTTTGGCCGTACACCGACCTCGCCAGTCCGCAGGTGACCTGGGGCAACCGCACCCTCCTGGTCCGCGCCGAGATGACGGGACCCTTCAAGGTCGGGTTCCCCAATCCGCGCGGGTGGCTGGCCTACTGGCTGGACGGCACGCTCTTTGTCAAGCACGCCGCCTTCGATGCCAGCGCGGCCTATTACGATTTCGGCAGCTCGAGCGAGTGCTACTGTAACGACAAATTCCTCGAACTGGAAACCCTGGCTCCCATCCATCGCCTCGAACCAGGCGGATTGGCCGAGCACGTCGAGACCTGGGACCTGTACGCGGATGTGGACTATCCCGCCGACGAGGCCACCGCACAGGCCATGGTCGACAAGTTGGGATTGGAGTAACGCATGAGACATTTCATCGGCATCGACACTTCGACCACCGCCACCAAGGCCCTGCTGATCGACGAAAGCGGGCGCGTGCTGGGCGTGGCCTCAAACGAATATCCCTACGATACGCCCCAGCCGCTGTGGAGCGAGCAGGATCCCGCGCTGTGGTGGCACGCCACCAGCCTGAGCATCCGCCAGGTGGTGAGCCAGACGGGCGTTGATCCCTCGACGATTCGCGGTATTGGGCTGACGGGTCAGATGCATGGCCTGGTGCTGCTCGACGAAAAGGGCGAGGTTTTGCGTCCCGCCATCCTGTGGAACGACCAGCGCACAGGCACGCAATGCGACGCCATCCGCGCCAAACTTGGGCGCGAGAATCTGATCCAGATCACGGGCAACGACGCGCTGACGGGTTTCACCGCGCCGAAGATCCTGTGGGTGCAGGAGCGTGAGCCCGAAATTTGGGCGCGCGCCCGTCACATTTTGCTGCCCAAGGATTACGTGCGCTACAAGCTGACGGGCGATTTCGCCATCGACCGCGCCGACGGGGCGGGCACCATCCTGTTCGACCTGGCCCAGCGTGACTGGTCGCCCGAGGTGCTGGCCGCGCTCGATATTCCCGCCGACTACCTGCCCAGGACGTACGAAGGCAGTGAGGCGACAGGGACTCTGCTGCCTGCCGTGGCCAAAGACCTCGGCCTGCCTGCGGGCATCCCCGTCTTTGGCGGGGGCGGGGATCAGGCCGCCAGTGCCGTCGGGACGGGCGCGGTCCGCGCGGGCGTGGTCTCGCTCAGCCTCGGGACCTCGGGCGTGGTCTTCGCCACGACGGACGGTCCCGCCATCGAGCCGCAGGGACGCCTGCATGCCTTCTGTCATTCCGTGCCAGGCAAGTGGCACTTCATGGGAGTTATGCTCTCGGCGGCGGGCAGCCTGCGCTGGCATCGCGACACCTTCGCGCCTGGCGCCGATTACGACACGTTGCTCAAACCCGCGGCGGATGTCCCTGCGGGGGCCGATGGCCTGCTCTTCCTGCCGTACCTGACGGGCGAGCGCACGCCGCATCCCGACCCGCTGGCGCGCGGCGCTTTCGTCGGCCTGACGGTGCGCCACGGCTTCCCGCACCTGACGCGCGCCGTGCTGGAGGGTGTTTCATTCGGCCTGCGCGACAGTTTTGAGTTGATGAAAGGCGCGGGGCTGGCGAACATCTCCCAGGTCCGCGTGACGGGCGGGGGCGCACGCAGTCCGCTCTGGCGGCAGATTCTGGCGGACGTGTTCGACGCGGAGATCGTCACGGTCAACACTGCCGAAGGCGCGGCCTATGGTGCGGCCCTTTTGGCGGCGACAGGCGCGGGCGTGTTCCCAAGCGTAGAATCCGCCTGCGACGCCACCATCCAGGTGACGGGCAGCACCCGCCCAGGCACGGATGGGGCCGTCTATGAAAAGTTATATCCGCTCTATCGAGAGTTGTATCCTGCACTGACACCGACTTTTCACGCGTTCAACTAACGGACAGGGACCTGAAAAAGGTCCCTGCCGATTTTATTTGCGGTCTTTTCCTGCTTGATGAATAAGAATAAATGTTCTATAATTTAGACAATATTTGTCGTCATCAAAAGGAAAAGATATGAGAAAACTGATCGTGGCTGAGTTTATTACCCTGGATGGTGTGATCCAGGCCCCGGGCAGCGCGGAGGAAGATACCGAGGGTGGTTTCAGGCATGGCGGCTGGACACATGCCTACTGGCACGACGACATCGGCGCGCACTTTTTTCAGGCCATGATGGAAGCGGACACTTTGCTGCTTGGGCGAAAGACGTGGCAGGGGCACGGCGCTGCGTTCGACCCCATGCCGGAAGGGGACCCGTTTGGGGATGTGATGAAGAGCAGGAAAAAGGTCGTTGTTTCCGCCACCCTGCAATCGACATCGTTGTGGAGAAATTCAACCATTATCAGCGGGAATGTGGCCGAGGAGGTTCGCAGGTTGAAAGAACAATCCGGGCAGAATATTTTCCTGGATGGCAGCAGCGTCCTGGCCCACACCCTGATCGACAATGACCTGGTGGATGAATACATGTTGCACGTGTACCCGCTCGTGCTGGGCAACGGCAAGCGGCTGTTCCCCGAAGGGAAACGCGTGAACTTGAAACTCGTCGAGTCGACAGCCCTGCCGACAGGTGTTGTGTTTCAACGATATTTGCCAGACCGGTAAAGGTCGACTGAGATGAAATTCACTTCTGTCGATGAATACATCGCCTCCTTCCCAGAGGAAGTGCGCAAGGTGTTGGAGGAGGTCCGCGCGACGATTCGAACTGTCGCTCCACAGGCGCGCGAAAAGATTAGTTACAACATGGCCGCCTTCGAATTGGATGGCGTGAACCTGATTTATTTTGCGGGCTGGAAGCGGCACATCTCGCTGTATCCGATCCCTTCGGGCGATGAAGCCTTCAATACCAGGATCGCGCCATACATCGATGGGAAGGGTACGCTCAAATTTCCACTCGACAAACCGTTACCGTTTGACCTGATCCGCGGGATCGTCGAGGCCAAGTTAGCCGATATTTCGAAATAAGTTTCATGGGAGAGAACAGTCATGGAACAGGTCCTCCCGTTTTTTGATTCGGTGCGCCAACGGGTCCGTCTTTCAGTTCAACGAATCGGCTTCTTTCCACGTCGAATGTGAGGATCAGAAAGCGGTGGATTATTTTGGTGAGAAATTGTCCGCTGTTCCCGCATCCGAGCAATGCGGCTGGCGCAGGGACGGATTCGACCTGTCCTGACAGACCTTCCCAGGCAGTTGGCAAGCCGATGGGCGGCCCCAACCCTGCCAGAGCCGGGCGTTCAGCGGATACGATGCTCAAGATGAAAGCAATCATCGCCGCCGACTTTCGAATTTGCCCTGCCAAAACCATTGACACATTTCACCTTTCGAGTAGAATACCGCCCAACATGTTCACAAGATTTGCACTGCCGCGTACCCGTCGTCCGCAGCCCACTTCCCAAAGAAGGTCGGGAGTTTTCCGTTTGGATGACGCGAACACGAACGTGCGCTGACAAGCACACATACAAGTCAACCAAAACAGCCCGCCTTCTCGGCGGGCTGTTTTTATTTA
>CALLJA010000254.1 GCA_938008865.1 uncultured Anaerolineales bacterium | reverse complement strand
CTGCAGGCCATGGCCGACAAGATGCGCGAAACCTTTGGCCAGGAAGTGACCATCGAACTCGACGAACGTATCGTTGCCCAGATGGAAATGGGCAAGCAGGGCGTCATCTTTTACATCGTCGAAGAAGCCGTCAATAACGCGCGCAAACACGCTGGCGCGCCCACCATCTGGGTGCGTCTCAGACCCGTGGAACAGAGCATTGCCCTGCTCGAGGTTGTGGATAACGGCGCGGGCTTCGATGTGGAGGCCGTCAACTCTTCCTATGACAAACGTGGCAGCCTCGGCATGGTCAACTTGCGCGAGCGCACTGAACTGGTCAATGGCCTGCTCAACATCAAGTCTGCGCCTGGGCAGGGGACGACCGTGCAGGTCTACATCCCGTTCAGCGAAGAAGCCGCCGACCGCCTGCGCGGCGGCCTGGCCAAATAATATGCCCACTGCCGCAGGACTGTATTATTTCGCCCACGAGGCGGATGTCACCGCCCGCCCGCCCGTCATCCTGATCCATGGCGCGGGCGGCACGCATTTAAACTGGCCGCCGCAAGTTCGACGCCTGGATGATCAGCCCATTCTGGCGTTGGACCTACCCGGGCACGGAAAATCCGAGGGCGTCAGCCGCCAGAGCATCGCCGAATATGCCGCCGACCTGGCAGCCTTCCTGGACGCGCTCAAGGTGCGCGCGGCGGTGCTGGTCGGCCATTCGATGGGCAGCGCCATTGCGCTCAGCCTGGCCATCATGCATCCCAGTCGCGTGCTGGGGTTGGGCCTCCTGGGCGGCGGCGCGCGGTTGCGGGTCGCGCCCGCCCTCCTGCAAAACGCCGCCGACCCGTCTGCGTTCTCCGCCAGCGTCCAGTGGGTGACCGAAAATTCCTATGGCCCGCAGGCCGACCCGCGCCTGGTGGAACTGGGCGCGCAGCGCATGGCCGAGACGCGCCCGCCCGTGCTGTATGGGGATTTCCTCGCCTGTGACGGATTCGACGCCTCGGCGGACCTGCCGCGTATCCACGTCCCGACTCTCATCCTGGTCGGCGAACAGGACAGGATGACCCCTCCCCGCCTTTCACGCGCGCTGAACGAGCAGATTCCGCGCTCGCGCCTGGTCAGCCTGCCTGATACAGGGCACATGCTGATGCTCGAACGCCCCGAGACCGTAGCGCATGTCCTTTCTGAGTTTGTACGCTCCATCCCCTATCAGATTGGACAATGAAAAAGCCGCCACTACTGGCGGCTTTTTTTGTGTTGGCGGTTTATTTATTCTTCGAACAGACGCGCCAGGATCGGTCTGGCTGCCTGGGCGGCGCGCGCACGGTGGCTGAGGCGGTTCTTCTCTGCCGCAGGCAGCTCGGCCATGGTTCGACCTAACTCGGGCAGGAAAAAGATCGGGTCGTACCCGAATCCGCCCGAGCCGCGCTCTTCGGGTATGACCTCGCCGGGACAGTTCCCCTCGGCAAATTGCACCTCGCCCTCGGGCGTGGCGACGGCGATGGTAGCGTGGAAGCGTGCTGTCCATGGATGCGGCTTGCCCGTCAGCTTTTCGAGCAGGTAGGCGCGACGGTCTGCGTCGGTGGCGCCCGTCTTGGGCGAGTAACGCGCAGAATGCAGCCCGGGCGCGCCGTCCAGCGCGTCCACTTCCAGGCCCGAGTCGTCGGCCAGGGCGATCAGTCTGCTCGCGTGGGCAAAAGCCAGGGCTTTCTTGGCGGCGTTCTCTTCGTAAGTGAAACCATCCTCTTCGACCTCGAGGGTGAGACCGATTTGGGTGGGCGTGACCAGTTCCACGTGCAGGTCCGAGAGGATTTCCTGAAGTTCGCGGACCTTGCCCTGGTTGTTGGTGGCGATGAGTAGTCGATGATTCATGTTCGATCCTTGATGGTTTGGATGGCCCAGGCGGCGTGTTCGCGCACCAGCGGCTCGGGGTCTTCGAGCGCCGATTCTAACGCAGGCAGGGCGGATTCGTCACCCAGGTTGCCGAGCGCCACGCTGACGTTGCGTAGGTAGCCGCGCCGTTTGGCGCGTTTGACGGGGCTGTCCTTGAAGGTGCGATTGAAAGCTTCGGACGTCAGGCCCAGGTCCTCGGTCAGGCTGCGGAGTGGGATCAATTTTTCGAAGGCGGGATCAGCCTCTGGGGCGAAGCGATTCCACGGGCAAACCTGCTGGCAGACGTCGCAGCCGAAGGTCCAGTGTCCCATTTGGGTGCGCAGGTCTTCGGGGATCTCGCCCTTGTTTTCGATGGTCAGGTAGGAGATACAGCGGCGCGCGTCGAGGGTGCGGTTGGGCAGGATGCACTGGGTGGGACAGGCGTCCAGGCAGCGCGTGCAGGTTCCGCATTGGTCGGCGGTGAAGGACGGATCGGGGTCGAGTTCGAGGCCGAGCAGAATCTCGGACAGGAAAAATGTGGAACCGAGGCGCGGATTGATCAGACAGGTGTTCTTGCCGATCCAGCCGAGGCCCGCGCGTTGGGCCAGGTCGCGCTCGAGGATGGGGCCTGTGTCGGTGTACCAGCGATTGGGGACGGGTTGCCCGACTTGCGCCTCGATGAACGCGACCAGTTGCTGCATGCGTTCGGGCAGGACGAGGTGATAATCTCTGCCCCAGGCGTAGGCGGC
>CALLJA010000253.1 GCA_938008865.1 uncultured Anaerolineales bacterium | reverse complement strand
ACTTCCCCTCGTGCTCATCGTGGCTGGCATCCTGATCGCTGCTGTGTCGCTGCTGGCTGACTTCATTGGCCTGGGCGATCCTGGCGGGATTCCCGCGGTGCAGGTCCTCGGCGCGGAGGCGGGCGTCGTCCTGGCGCTGATCGGGCTGGGGTGGAGCATCCAGCAGCGGGGCGGGGGGGCGCTCCCATCCTGGAGAGGCGCGGCGGCCTGGGCGGGGAATCAGCCTGTGGTCACGTGGGTGGTCCTCGGCTTTCTCGTCGCGTATCTGCTGTGTTTCATCGCGCCCGCCATCTATCACCCCGACCTGCAATTCCATTATTTCACTGATTACCTCTACGGACGCGAGAAGGTCGGCTTCGACACGCGCCTGATCCTTGAGCACGTCAGCCACTGGTACACGGGTGAGCAGACGCCCAAATACATCTTCCCGCCGCTGACCACGCTGCTGTTCACGCCGCTGTTGCTGCTGCGTTTTCCATACACCTATTATGTCTCGACGGTCGTGACGCTGGTCAGTTTCCTGCTGCTCAACCTGGGGCTGCCCACGCTGTTCGTCAAAAAAGAGAACAGGCTGCTGGTCGTTTTCCTCTTTGCGGTCTCGGTCTTCTCGTACGGCCTGCAATTCGAGCTCGAAACGGGACAGTTCTACACGCTGGCCATGCTGTTGAGCATGGCGGCGGTCTACATCTTCCACAAGCACCCTGCTTATCGCATCTTCGCCTACATCCTGTTTTGTGTCTCGGTGCAGCTCAAGGTCTTTCCCGCCATCTTCGTCTTTCTGTTCGTGGACGATTGGCGCGACTGGCAGGCCAACCTCAAGCGTTTCGCCGCGCTCGGAGCAGCGAACTTCCTGCTGTTGTTCTTATTGGGCTTTTCTTACTTTCAATTGTTCGTCACGCGCATGTTGGGCAGCATGGGCAACCTCGAAGTGCGCTACAACCATTCGATCACGGTCTTCGTTCACAACCTGGCGCAGACGGACGAGTGGGCCGCCGCCCATGCGGACGCGCTGCGGAATGGGCTGTTTGTGTATTTCCTCTTGTGTTTTGCCGTGACCCTGTTCCTGGCCTGGAAGCGCAATGCGCGCGGCCTGGATGCGAGCCTGTTGATGGTCAGCCTGATCGGCGGGCTGGTCTTGCCGACCATCAGCCACGACTACAACCTGCCGCTGCTGGCCATGCCCTTCATGCTGTGGACCTCGGACCTGCGCCTGCCCGAAAAGCCGTGGACTCGCCTGCTGGCGATTGCCCTGCTCCTGCTGGCCTCCTTCGCCTTCGCCGTGACCCTGTTCCCGTCCAACGCGCGGCCCGCTGCCCTGGAGAATTCCCTGCCCGCGCTGATGGTGATTTTGACAGCGGTGACGGCGATGGGTTTCATGCAAAAAGATATTAAACACGAAGGGCACGAAGGACACCAAGTATTATGAGCGTATTGCAGACGAAGCGGGTTGTTCAACCCATACCACTTGAGGTTGAGCGAATTGGAAAGACTGTACTCGATGCAGCCTACAAGGTTCATACAGTATTAGGCCCAGGATTGCTCGAGTCGGTGTATCAAACTGCGATGAAACATGTGCTTGAAAAAAATGGAGTGCGGGTCGAGACAGAAGTAAAGTTGCCTATCATGTTCGAGGGCGTGAGGCTTGAGTCGGCCCTGCGCATCGATATGTGGGTCGCCAATTGTGTCATTGTGGAACTCAAATCAGTTGAGAAAATGAACCCTGTCTATGAAGCGCAGCTATTGACCTATCTGCGTCTGAGCGGCACGCGCCTGGGCTATCTCATTAACTTCAATGTGCCCCACCTGAAAGACAGCATCCAGCGATTTGTCTATTGATCCTTTGTGACCTTAGTGTCCTTTGTGTTTAAGTTTTTTGTCCTTCGTGGTTAATAAGAGGTTCTCATGCAAATTCAGCGTAAACAGATCGGTTATCTCGTCGGCGGCGGGCTGAAGGAAAACTTCCGCGTGCGGCTGACCGTTTCGCCGCAGGACATTCAGGAAGGCGCGTTCGTCGTCATCCAGAGCGGAGCGTGGAACTATTACGGCATCGTCACCGACATCCAGCTCGGGGCCACGGACCCGCGTTTCGCGGACGAGCAGATGGAGGGGCGCTTCCCCGCGCATATCTCGCGCGCCCTGCACGGACAGACGCTCTACGCCAATCTCGAAGTGCTGCCCAACCTGATGCTCGAAACGGGACCCGACGAGGGTACGCCCGAGTACCTCCAATGGCGCGGCATGATCGACGCGGGGTTGAAGGACGCGCCGCGCATTCTACCGGTCAAGAACGTGCCGCCACATCACGCGCAGGTCTTCCTCGCGGACCAGGCCGACATCGCTGAGATCTTCGGCGCTGCGGGCGAGAAGGGCAACTTCGTCATCGGGTACACGCGCGAGCAGAATCATCCCGTGTGCATCGACCTGGACAAGTTCGTGCAGCGTTCCTCGGGCGTGTTCGGCGCCACGGGTACGGGCAAATCCTTCCTCACGCGCCTGGTGCTGGCGGGGCTGATGCACTACAACAAGGCCTCGGTGCTGGTGCTGGACATGCACAACGAGTACGGCTTCGACGATGTGGCCTCAGACACGAAGAATCCCGTGACGGGACTGAAGACCAAGTTCAAGTCGAAGGTGCGGGTGGTCGGCCTGGGAGCGGGATCCACCATCCGTGGACAGGTCCCCGACTTCAACCTGGAGATCGCCATGAGCGACGTCTCCACCGCGGACATCGAAACGCTCAGCCGTGAACTGAACCTGAAGGACACCACGCCCACCACGTTGAACGCGTTGTACGGCTCGTTCCGCAATGACTGGTTCCTGCGCTTCAAGAGCATGAACCGCGAGGAAGTGGAGATCACCGACGAGAAGGGCAAGACCAAAAAGGTGCCGCATCCCGATAGCGTGGCGGCCTGGGCCAATGAGAAAGGCGTGAACGTGATGGCGGCCGAAGCCCTGCACGACAAGCTGCGGCGTCTGTTCGGCAGCCCGTACATCGTGGAAGCGCCCGCCTCGGACAGTGTGCGCGAGATCATCGGGTCGCTCGAGAACGGACAGCACGTGGTGCTGTCGTTCGGCGAGCACGAAAGCGACCTGGACTACCTGCTGGTCTCGAACCTGCTGACGCGCAAGATCCGCAATGCCTGGGAGCATAAGACCAACGAGTTCCGCACGCATGGACAGGTGGAGCCGCGTCCGCTGGTGATCGTGGTGGAGGAGGCGCACAAGCTGCTCAACCGCGAGATGGCCGCGCAGACCACCTTTGCCACCATCGCGCGCGAACTGCGCAAATATTACGTGACCCTGCTGATCGTGGACCAGCGCCCGTCGCAGATCTACGACGAGGTCATGTCGCAGTTGGGCACGCGCATCTCGGGCTGGCTGGGCGATGAGGACGACATCCACGCCGTGCTCTCGGGCCTGGCGGGCAGGGACGCGCTGCGCGGCATGCTGGCGCGCCTGCAACCCAAGGAGGAAGTGCTGCTGCTCGGCTGGGGTGTGCCCATGCCC
>CALLJA010000252.1 GCA_938008865.1 uncultured Anaerolineales bacterium | reverse complement strand
TCGTTCTTCGTCACGCGCAGGCGTTTGAGCGATTTTTCGGCGGGACCTTTCTGGAGCTGGCCTTCGCCATCGAAGGCCGAGCCGTGGCAGGGACATTCGAAGGCGTCGTTCTTCTGCTCCACGGTGCAGCCCAGGTGCGTGCAGACCATGCTGAAGGCCAGGAAGTCATCGTTGCCCTTGCAGACCAGCACGGCGGGGATGTGCATCAGCACGGTGGTGGTCTCGGGGCGGAAGTTGACGGAGGGACCCAGGTCGTATTCGCTGGGCGGGGCGGGGTCCATTTCGTAGGACAGGAAGCGGAACAGGCTGCCGACCCCGAGCGTGACGCCCAGGGCCAGCAGGCCGTCGGTGGTTAGTTTGAGAAAATCGCGGCGGGAGAATTTGGACATGAGATTTATCTGAATGAATGCGCTTCGACTGCGGATGGAAGAGCGGCATCCTTCGTCGGCGGTCGAGTAGGGCGAGTGTTCTTCTTGCCCGTATCGAGACTCAGCGCGAAATTTGTTACGAAGTGATGGCCGCCAGCACGGTCAGGATGAGGATGGTCGTCACAAGGACGGCCACAAGGATCTGCGCGATGCGCCCGCGGCGCGGGAACCAGCGGCCCAGTTCCTCTTTGGCGGGGGCGGGCAGCGCGTAGGGGACCAGCGCCAGCAGGCCCAGCACGATCACGGGCACCAGCACGCCCAGCAGGAAGGGGTCGCCGAGTTTGAGCAATTGCTGCACCCACAGAAAGAACCAGGGCGCGCGCGTGTCGGTTTCGAGCGTGGGCGTGCCGCGGATGGGAGCGCCCAGCGGCGCGGGCAGGAAGGTCGCCAGCAGGATCAGCAGGATGCCCGCGATGAACATGCCCAGCACCTCACGCCGCACCAGGTCGAAGCGGGTGATGCGGGCGGGAGTCTCTGTCAGCGTGGGCGGCGGGGCGGCAATGCCCCCGTCGCGGCGCACGCGGAACAGGTGCCAGACCAGCACGAAGGCGGCTGCGGCGCTCAGGGCGTAGATGTGCCAGGTGTAGAAGCGCACCAGCGTGGACGGCCCGATGACCGAACCGCCCACCGCGAATTCGTACAGGCGCGGCCCGATCCACGGCACGGCGGCCAGCAGGTTGGTGCCCGCCGTCAGCGCCCAGCGGATGCCCTCGTCCCAGCGCAGGACGTAGCCCGTGAAATCCAGCAGCAGGGCCATCACGAACAGCGCCAGCCCGAGCAGGAAGTTGAAGCGGCGCGGCGCGGCATACGCGCCCGTGAAGACCACCCGCAGCAAGTGGACGGCGGCCACGACCACCAGCAATTGCGCCGACCAGTAATGCAGGTTGCGCACCAGCGCCCCGAGCGGCACGAAAAAATGGATGGTCTCCACCGAGACGGGTGCCTGCTCGGGCGTGGGGATGTAGTAGAACATCTCCAGCAGGCCCGTCAGGCCGAGCACCAGCATCAGGAAGACGGCCAGCCCGCCCGCGCCGAGGGTGTAGCGCCAGCGCGATTGGGCGGCGGGGATGCTCGGCGGGTGCAGGTGGTAGATGAAGTTTGGGCGCTGCGAGCGGCCCTTCGGGGCGGCGCCCGCCGCGGGGTCCACAGGCAACGGACGGCGCAGCCACTCCTGGGCCAGCCAGCCCAGCATCACCAGTCCGAGCGCGGCGGCCAGGCCGATGGCCAGGGCCGTGTCGTTGGGCGGCGCGCTGACCTTGCGGTGTACGGGGATGGCCGAGGCCACTTTGCCGTTCAGGGGCATGCCCGTGGGCAGGGTGCCGTTCATCTTGAGCAGGTAGGCGGTCACCTGCCAGGCCTGGTCGCTGGTCAACGAGCCCTGGTTCCACCACGGCATCATGGCGTGGACGTAATCGTAGAGCTGCTGGGCCGAGGTAAAGCGCCCGAGTTTTCCGCCGCCCGTCAGGGCGGGCACGACCTGCGGGAATTCGAAGCCCTGCGGCGGATGGTTGCTGGCGTGGCATTTCGAGGTCCAGCAATCCTTGTCCTCGCCGAAGGCCAGTTCGCGCCATTCGTCGGTGAGGCCCTGGCCCGCGTTGCCGTGACAGGCCATGCACACGCCCCAGAAGAGGAGCGCGCCCTGGTCCAGTTGAGTGGGCGGCTCGGAGACGAGGGGCGGGTCGAGCGGGTTCTCGGCCTCGACGGGTGTGGCCTCGGCCTGTTGCGCGCGCGGCTGGGCGCTGACGGTCAGGAGCAGGATCGCCAGCCCCACGGCGGTGAAGAGGACGGCAATGTGCGGGATGCGCGAGCGGAGCGTGTTCATGTCTAGATGCTGATGACCTTGCCCGCCTTGAATTGCGCCTCCATGATGTCACCCATGCCGCCCACGATGCCCACCCGCACCTGGTCGGACAGGCCGAAGGTCTCCAGGCAGGTCGAGCAGATGATGAGCCGTACGCCCCTGGCTTCCAGCGCCTGGAGCGAGTCGAGCACGGGCGAACCTGCCACGGTCAGCCTGACGCCGTCGGTATAGAAGCAGATCGCGGCGGGGAGATCGCCGCCTTCCAGCAGCAGGCTGAAATACTTGCCGATCAATTTCACAGGGAGTTCAGAGGCCCCTGGCGAGGTCCCCATGCCGCGCCGTGTGACCAGTATGACGGTATCCTTCATTTCTTTTCCTCTTCTTCAGGCGGTGCGTTGAAAAGCGTGAGCAGTTCGCGCGCCTGTGCGATGTTCACTTTTTGCACGTACACATCCACGGGGCCGAACTCGTCGGCCGTGAACGGATAGGTGCTGGGCATGCCCGTCTCGCGCAGCAATTCCACGGGCACGTCGTGCGCCTCCAGGAAACTTTGCAGCACCTCGGCCTGGATCAACCCATCGATCTGGGTCAGGAGTTCCCACGTCACTTTGTCCATATCTACCTCCAACACAGGATGAACAGGATCGTCCACAACACGCTGACGATCAACTGACGGATGCCGATGGCGGTGGGCTTCCAGCCCGCGGCGGGATGGGTGATGCCCCAAACGGTCTCGGCCCACTGGGCGAGGAAGGGCAGGAAGAGCCACTGCGGCTGGAGACGAACCCAGCCAAGGAGCAGGGCCAGCGCCAGGTTGAAAGACGTGTACAGGAAAGCGCGCTGGCCCATCCGCCACGCCTCGCTTCGCGCCTGACCCTTGGCCTGTTCCCGCTGCTCGAGCCGCAAATACGCGTAGACGATGCTGGCCGAACTCTGCAGCCAGGTCCACAGCCACAGCCACCAGCCTTCAGCGGCATAGTGACCGAGTCCCACCCAGCAGGCGGCGGGCGCGGCCAGCGCCAGCACGCCCGTGGCGAGGATCTCGATCCCCGCCTGTCGGCGCTCGGCGCGCTTCGAGACCAGGAACAAATGCCAGGCAAAGACGGGCGCGCCAGGCACGGCCAGGAACAACACGTAGGTGAAACCTTGCGCGATCAAGTAGCCCAGCGCCAGCAGGATGACGACACCGTAGACGATGACCCAGAAGCGCGCGGCGGGCAGGTCCGTGCGCGGACGGCGGCCCGTGTGGACCTTGACAGCCATGGTCACAGGCTGGCGG
>CALLJA010000251.1 GCA_938008865.1 uncultured Anaerolineales bacterium | reverse complement strand
AGGACGAGACCATCACCGAAATCATGGTCAACGGGGCCAAGAATATCTACATCGAACGCAAAGGCAAGATTCACCGCGTGCCTGTGACTTTCGAGAATAACGACCACGTCCTGCGCATCATCGACCGCATCGTGGCACCACTGGGCCGCCGCATCGACGAGGCGAGCCCGTATGTGGACGCGCGTCTTCCCGACGGTTCGCGTGTGAACGCCGTCATTCCGCCCATCTCGCTGGTCGGCCCGTCGCTGACCATTCGTAAATTTTCGCGCAACCCGATCACGGTCGAGCAGTTGGTGCAATTTGGCTCTATCACGCAGGAGTCGCTTCAGTTTCTGAAAGCCTGCGTGGAATCCCGCCTGAACGTGGTCATTTCGGGCGGTACTGGTTCGGGTAAGACCACGCTCCTCAACATCCTATCCAGTTTCATCCCCGCCGACGAGCGTATCGTCACCATTGAGAACGCGGCGGAATTGCAACTGCGTCAGGAACACGTAGTGACGCTCGAGTCGCGCCCTCCGAACATTGAGAATCGCGGCGAAGTCACTATCCGTCAACTGGTGATCAACTCGCTGCGCATGCGTCCTGACCGCGTAATCGTTGGCGAAATCCGCGATGAGGCCGCGCTCGACATGTTGCAGGCCATGAACACGGGCCACGACGGCTCGATGACCACCCTGCACTCGAACGGTCCGCGCGATACCCTTTCGCGCCTCGAAACGATGACTCTGATGGCGGGCATGGACCTGCCGTCCCGCGCCATCCGCGAGCAGATCTCCTCGGCCATCGATGTGATCGTCCATCAGTCCCGTATGCGCGACGGCACACGCAAGGTGACCCACATCACCGAGGTGAGCGGTATGGAAGGTGAGGTCATTACCCTGACTGACCTCTTTGTGTTCGAACAGACGGGCGTGGAAGACGGCCGCGTGGTGGGACGCTTGCGCCCGACCGGCCTGCGCCCGAAATTCATGGATAAGATCGAAGCGGCTGGCATTCACCTGCCGCCGTCCATCTTCGGAATCGGGGAGCGCAGGCGCTACTAGCCATCAGCCATGGACCAACTTGTACCCTGGATCGTTATCGGCGGCGGCGTCATCCTGATCGTCCTTCTGGTGATCGGATTGATCGTTTCCGTTTCCAGCGAGCGGACACTGCTCGACCAGCGCCTGGGCCAGTATCTCGGCGACGAGAAACCCCAGGACGACGGACGCCGCAGAGGCGACACGGCCCTGACCGAATGGGTCTCGCGCCGCGTGGAAAAGACCTCCTTCGGCGACAACATCGCCCGCGAACTTGCGCGGGCGGACGTGAAGCTCAAGGTGGCGGAATATTTCGCGCTGATTGTCATCTCGGTCATTGGCGTGGGGGCCATCGCCTGGCTGCTGGGCAGCCGCCAGCCCATCTCCTTCCTGATGGGCGCGGTGCTGGGGTTCTTCCTGCCGCGCATGTACATCAACCGCCAGAAGACCCGCCGCCTCAAACGCTTCAGCGAACAGCTCCCCGATATGATCAACCTGATGGTGAACGGTTTGCGTGCAGGTTATTCGACCATGCAAGCCATGGAGGCGGTCAGCAAGGAAATGCCCGCCCCGATTAGCGATGAATTCCGCCGTGTGGTGCAGGAAATGCAACTGGGCATTCCGATGGAAGTTTCCCTCGAAAACCTGTTGCGTCGCATCCCCAGCCAGGACCTGGATTTCATGGTGACGGCCATCAACGTGCAGCGCGAGGTTGGCGGCAACCTGTCCGAGATCCTGGATACGATCTCCTTCACTATTCGTGAGCGCATTCGCATCAAGGGTGACATCCAAACGCTGACAGCCCAGGTGCGCACCTCTGGTACCGTGCTGTCGCTCATCCCGGTTGGCCTAACGGTGGTACTGTGGTTCCTCAATCCCGACTACTTGCTTTCGCTGCAAGGCGGCGGCATTTACTGTGTGGTTGGGGTGATTGTGTCTGTGGTATCCCTGATCGTGATCGGTTATGCCATCATGATGAAGATCGCAGACATTGAGGTGTAGCATGAATATTAATATCCTGTTATGGGGCTTGGTGGCTCTCGTGTTGATTGGCGGCGCGGTGGTGCTGGGCATCATTGGATCGCGTTATGCTAAAAATGCGCAGGAGGAGAACGACCCACTGATGAACCGCCTGGCCGAAGCCAGCCAGCGTGGTGAGTTGACTTCCCTGGAAGATATCGAACTCTCTCAGCCGTTCAGCGAACGCATCTTGATCCCAATTATGAAGAGCATGGGCGACTTTTCGGCGCGCTTCACGCCGCAGAAGGCCCTGCAGGATACCAGCCGCAAACTGGAATTGGCGGGCAACCCGGGTCAGATCGATGCGGCCGCCTTCCTTGCATCTCGCTTCATCGTGGCGGGCGTGTTCGGCGGCCTGATGTTGTTGATTGCTTTTGTGTCGCCCAACCGCTGGCCGCTGGCGCAGATCATTCTGGTGGTGGGCATCTTTGGCGTGCTGGGATTCTTCTTCCCGCAGTTGTGGCTGCAGAGTGTGATCAACCGCCGCCAGCACAGCGTTCGCAAGGCCATGCCAGACGCGCTCGACCTGCTGACCATCTGCGTGGAGGCGGGCCTTGGCTTTGACGCGGCCATGTCCAAGGTCAGCGAGAAATGGGAGAACGAACTGTCGCTGGCTTTTCTGCGCGCCATCCGCGAGATCCAGTTGGGTAAGCCGCGCCGCGAAGCCTTGCGCGACATGGCCGACCGCATCGACATCCCCGAAATGACCAGCTTCATTGCGGCCGTCATCCAGAGCGAAATGCTCGGCGTGAGCCTGGCCAAGGTGTTGCGTATCCAGTCGGACCAGATGCGCGTCAAGCGCCGCCAGCGCGCCGAGGAGGAGGCGCACAAGGCCCCGGTCAAGATGATCATTCCGATGGCGCTGTTGACCTTCCCGTCCATCATGATCGTCCTCCTGGCGCCTGCTGCCATCCAGATCTCTAAGTCGCTGGGCACTTTCCTCCAGTAACCTGCACCACGGCGGTGCATTGTCCCCGCCATACATCGGCAAGCGAGAGGCTGTTTTGGGCGGTTCTTCCTTGCAGTACAGTCTATATCGGTCGGCCTGGTCCGCGCTGGATTGGATCTTCCCGCCCGTCTGCGGCGGATGCGGCAAGGCTGGTTCGCGCTGGTGCACCGAATGTCAAAAGAACGTTCCTGTCATCGACGGGAACGTTTGTGATTCCTGCGGAACGCCGCAGGAGCAGGCAGGGTTGTGCGAGGCCTGCCAAAAAGAGCGTCCGTTCTATCGCGCCCTGCGTTCCTGGCTGGCCTTCGATGACCCCATCCGCAGCGCCCTGCACCGTCTAAAATATCGCAGTGACATGGGGCTGGGCGATGCCCTCGCCGCGCAGATGGCGGGCTTTGTGCGTTCGCTGGAATGGCCGATTGATCTGGTGACACCCATCCCGTTGAGCGAATCGCGCCGCAGGGAACGCGGGTATAATCAAGTTGCGCTGGTCGCCCAGCCGCTGTCCATGGCGCTTGGGCTGACCTACGATCCCCAGGCCCTGGTCCGCTGGAAGAACACCCATTCGCAGGTGGGGCTGAACAGGGAGCAGCGCAAGGAGAACGTGCGCGGCGTCTTTCGCGCGGGAACGCAGGTGCGCGGAAAGACCATCCTGCTGATGGACGACGTCGCCACGACTGGTTCCACCCTGACCTCGGGTGCCGAGGCCCTGCTGGCCGCAGGCGCGTCCCAGGTCTATGCGTTGACAATCGCTCGCGCGCTGGCGCGACACGGCTTGCGCCACGCGTGAGAGGTTCGTGACCCACACATCCTTAAGGAGGACCCATGTCCAACAAAGTGGAAGTCCAGGCGCGTAACATTCATCTGAACGACAGCCTCAAGGAGTACGTGACGTCGCGCTCGGAGAAGCTCGAGCGCTACCTGCAAGAGATCGACGAGATTCGCGTGGAACTCTCGCACATCAAGACCGCCCGCAATGCCGCCGATCGCAACGTGGCGCAGATCACGGTGCGTGGCAAGGGCTTTATCCTGCGCACCGAGGAACGCGCCGATGAGACCCACGTGGCCTTCGACGCCGCGCTCGACAAGATGCAGAGGCAGGTCGACCGCTACAAGGGTAAACGCGCACGCGGGCGCGGCGACGGCCGCTCCGCCGCCGAGGTGGTGGCCGCCGAGGAAATGCCCGTTGACGAGACGGGCGAACTCCTGCCACTGATCGCGCGCCGCAAGAAGTTCATGCTGCTGCCGATGAACGAGGAGGAGGCCGTCGAGCAGATGCGCCTGCTCGGACACGACAACTTCTTCATCTTCTACAATGCAGAGGCCAACAAGATCAACGTGCTCTACCGCCGCCGCAACGGTTCCTACGGTCTGATCGAACCCGAAGTCGGCTGATCCGCCGCCTTGTAACACCCTGGCCCAGCGGGAGCTGGGCCATTTTTTTCGGAGTAAGGAATGACAGATTTCGACGATGAATTGGACGATAACAAACCCTTGCCGGGCGCCATTGACGAACCTGCCGCCCAGCAGGCCGTGACCCAGTTATTGAAGGCGCTCGGCGAAGACATCCAGCGCGAGGGATTGCAATCCACACCCCGCCGCGTGGCGCGCATGTTCGGCGAACTGTTGAGCGGCTACCAGATGGACCCGCAGGCCATCGTCAACGGCGCGCTGTTCGAGATCCGCTACGACGAGATGGTCATCGTGCGCGACATCGAGTTCTACAGCCTGTGCGAACACCACATGCTGCCTTTCATCGGCCGCGCGCACGTGGCCTACATCCCCGCGGGCAAGGTGCTGGGCCTTTCCAAAATCCCCCGCATCGTGGATATGTACGCCCGCCGTCTGCAAGTGCAGGAACGCATGACCCGCCAGATCGCCGACTTCCTGCGCGACCTGCTCAAGCCGCAGGGCGTGGCCGTGGTGATCGAGGCCATGCACCTGTGTTCGATGATGCGCGGCGTGAAGAAACACGACGCGCGCATGACCACCTCCGCCATGCACGGCGCCTTCCGTGCCAACCTGGCGACGAGACAGGAGTTCCTGGATAACATCAGCCGCGGCGCGGGTCCGCTGCGGCTGTGATGGATTTCTGGATTTTGGCCTGTTCCCTGACCCCAAGCAGACTCTCACATTACCCCCGCACAGGACCTCCTGTGCGGGGTGTTTTATTCCGTTCGGCTACGCTCGATCTCCACGCCCACCGACCTGGCAAAGCGCACCGCGCCCGGCTTCTCCACGCGGACCGTCACGCGCTGGACGTTTTTCTCCGCCAGACAAATATACGCCAGGTCGTTGGCCAGCGCCTCGACGGTGAAGCGCGCTGCGCTCTCGGCATGAGCCAGCACCTTTTTGGCGAGCGTACTATAGCTGACGCAGTCCTCGATGCTGTCTGTCTGGGCGGCGCGGCGGGTGTCGGTGACCGCCTCGATATTGATCAGAATGTCCTGGCGGATCCCGCGCTCCCAGTCATTTACGCCGATCACGCCGCGGGCCAGCAGGTCTTTGATGATAACCTTGTCCATGGAACGCTCCTGGGAAAGGAAACCGCTCGAAGAGGAGCGGTCAAATTATCCCGTCTATTTGTTTTGCAGGCGGCGCTTCTGGCGCTCCCTGCCTTCTTCGAGTTTACGCTTCTCGTCCTCCGTCTCGGCCTTGACGGGCGTGGCGGGCGTGGGATTGCCGTCGTCGTCCAGGGCGACGTAGACGAGGTAGGCCGTGTTGGTGTGGGTGCGTTCGCCCGTCACGGGATTCTCGGCCACCACCTGTACTTCGGCTTCCACGCTGGTGCGGCCCGTGTAGGTTACCTCGGCGTTGAGGATGACCAGGTCGCCGATGCGGATGGGCTGGCGGAAGACCATCGAGTCCATCGAGACGGTAACGCAGCGGCGGCCCGTATGACGCATGGCGGCCAGCGCGCCCGCCTCGTCCACCAGTTTCATGATCCAGCCGCCGTGGACGTTGCCGAGGTTGTTGGCGTGTTCGGGCTGCATCAATTGGGCAATGCTGATGCGCGAAGCGCGCACGGGTTTGGGGTCTAAAGTGGGGGACATCTGATACCTTTGGGTGAAAACCGCCTGTCAGGCGGCTGGGGGAAACAGGACTGCGGAGAGTTAATCCAGGTCTTCGCGGAACTCGCCCGATTCGAGGGTGTGCAGGCGCTCGGGTTCCTCCACGAGCACGTCTACCAGGCTGAAGGTCAATTCGCTCATCATGGGGGCCAGGGGCACCGAAGCAGGCAGGCGGATCGGTGCGGGGCGCGGGGGTGGGTTGAGACGCGGCTTGAGCGTGCTGGTGGCGCGTTTACGCAGGATGCGCGGATCGTCGGTGAGGTATCCCACGTAATATCCCAGCACGGAGTAAACCTCCCGCCTGGGGGTGACCCAGCCGATCCAATCGCCTGCGCGGTTGAAGATATAAGGATACGAAAGAAAAGCCTCCACGTCGCCTTTGGAGGTATAGATCGGGATCAGTTTTTGCGCGGAATTATCCATGAATTGCTGTATCACTCGATATCATTATACGTCCAATGTCGATTAATGAAGTAATTCCAAAGCATTACAATTCCGACCGCCAGGGCCAGGGTACCGTTGCGGGCCAGAAAATCGGCGGAAAGGTGGTTGAGGTGCGCGGTGTCCTCGAAGAAATGCAGCATGAACGGCTCGATGAAGTGCAGGACGGGAATGCGGATGAGCACGCCCGCCGTATTGACCACGAAGAACATGCCTAATTGGTGCAGCAGCGGGCGCGAACGCGACTCGGGATAGGTCCAGTAGCGGTTCCAGGTAAAGTTGCTGACCACGGCGCAGATGAAGGAGATGGTGCCTGCGTAGACCAGCGGCATGTTCGTAAAGTGCGTGAGCAGGTTCATCACCCCGAAATCCACCACTGCGCCGATGGCGCCCACCAGCGCAAAGCGGAAGAAGCGGTCCCGCTCTTTTTTGTTCGTCAAGATCATGCAATGTCCAGCTTTTGTTTGAAGTACGGGACGGTGCGGCGGATGCCTTCGTCCAGGTCGATGTTCGGTTCCCAGCGCAGGATCTCGCGCGCGCGGGTGATGTCGGGCTGGCGGCGCTGCGGGTCGCGGGCGCTGCGTGCGTCGGGCACGTAGGTGATGCCCGCGGGGTTGCCCGTGATGCGGTTGATGGCCTCGGCGAATTCTAGGATGCTCATCTCGCGCGGATTGCCGATGTTGACGGGCATGTGTTCGTTCGAATACAGCAGGCAGACGATGCCCTCGACCAGGTCGTCCACGTAGCAGAAGGAGCGGGTCTGTTTGCCCTCGCCGTAGACGGTGAGCGGCTGACCCAGCAGGGCCTGCTTGAGCAGGTTGGGCAGGGCGCGGCCATCCTCCAGGTCCATGCGCGGACCGTAGGTGTTGAAGATGCGCACGATGCGGGTATCCAGGCCGTGGGCGCGGTGATAGGCCATCGTCAGAGATTCAGCGAAGCGTTTGGCCTCGTCATAAACGGCGCGCGTGCCCGCGGGGTCCACGTTGCCTGTGTAGGTTTCGGGCTGCGGATGCACGGCGGGGTCGCCGTAGATCTCGCTGGTGGAGGCCAGCAGGAAGCGCGCGTTGTGGGCGCGCGCCACGCCCAGACAGTTGTGTGTGCCGAGCGCGCCCGCCTTCATGGTCTGGATGGGCAGGTTGAAGTAGCCCGAAGGCGATTGCGGGTTGGGGCTGGCAGGCGAGGCGAAATGCAGGACGGCATCCACCTTGCCGCGCACGAAGATGTAATTCGATACGTCGTGTTTGTAGAAGGAGAATTTCTGGTTGCCCATCAGGTGGGCGATGTTGTCGGGGTTGCCTGTGATGAAGTTATCGAGGCCGATGACTTCGTGGCCTTCGGCCAGCAGGCGGTCACATAAATGAGAGCCGAGAAATCCCGCGGCTCCCGTGATTAGAATGCGCATGGTACCTCTTTTTCTTGCTGTTTGGGATATTTTACCGCTGCCCAGCCCGTCAACCGTTGCAGGGCGCTATCATTTCCAATCGATTCTGGTGATCAGGCCGTCGCCTGTCACCTGGAAGGCCTGGCCGCTGCCGCTGTCGATCATCCACAGGTTGCCCTGGTAGACCACGGCAATGAAGTCGCCCGTCTGGCCTGGGATGGGTTCGGGCGCCCAGGCGGGAGTCTGCGGCTCGATGCCGCCCGTATCCTGCGGAGGGAATAGCACGCGCTGGTTCGACCCATCGCGGTCCATCACAGACAGGCGGTAGCGGCTGGTCTCGCTCTGGTCGGGGAAGATGGCTTGCAGGTAGGCCACCTGGTAGACCTTCTCCTGCCCGCTCTGGCGGATGGGCGAGGCGGCAGGGTAGGCGAACATGCCCGTCTGCGCCGCGATCGTGACCGTGACCTTGTTCTCGAGCGAGACGGCGCTCACGTCGAAGTAGGGCGATTCCTCGTCGGTATAGGGCGCGGGGGCGGGGGCGTGGGTGGTGACGTAGAGCGTCTTGCCATCCGAGCCCCAGGCCAGGCCAGGGATCCAGGCCCAGTCGCTGTGGGTGTTGTAGGGCGTGATGTCCATCATCGGCTTGAGGTAGCCGCCGTCCTGGTCGACCAGGCCGATGCCGTCGGGGCGGATGTAGGCCAGGCGGCCGTCTGCCGAGTAGGCGAAGGACATGCCCCACCAGCCATATACGCCGCCGCTGGAGGCATCCAGCATTTTGCGCGGCGCGCCGCCCGTGATGCTGACCCGCCACAGGTCGTTGTTGGCCTGCCAGCCAGGCGACGTGGAGCGCGGCTCGACGGTGGAATAGGCCACCGAGTTGGTGCCGGGAATCCAGGCAGCAAAGTGGACCACGTTCTTGGCTTCGAGGTAGACGGGTTTGGGCGTGGTATTGTTGACGCGCACCGCCCACAGGGTGTTGATCTCTTCGGCGGCGGGTTTCTTCGACTTGCGCGTGAAGATCAGGTACTCGCCGTTGGGCGAGAGGATGAAGACGCGCCCGTCGAGGTCGCCCGTGCTGACGATCAGGCGGCGGTTGGCGGTGGAAGAATCCATGGCCCAGGCGTTGCCGCCCGCCAGGTAGACCAGGTTGCCAGGGATGTTGAGCGGCGTGAAGGAGGTCTGCGCGCCGACCATGACGATCTCGGGCGCGGACTCTTGCAGCACCACGGTCTTGACGACCGACCTGCCTGTCTCGACGCCGTCCTCGGTCATGCGGCGGATGGTGACCTCCTGCTGGCCGTTGACGCCCGCCTGTACCAGGCGCGTTTCGCCTTCGGTCAGGGTCTCGTTGCGGATGGTCTGCCGCTCGTAGGGCAGGACCTGGATCTCGGTCTGGAATTCCTCTTTGACGCGGACGAGTTTGACCTGGTCGCCGTTGCCCAGCACGGCGTAGAAGGGCGGCTCGACGCGGTCGAGGTCGCCAGGGGTGATGCCCGCCTGCTGTAAGGCTTGCAGCACGGTGCTGCCCGCCGCGACCTGCACGTCGCGGGTCTGGCTGTCGGCGGTGAGGGTGATGGTGACCTGGCCGCCGAACTGCGGGAGCTGGCAGCCCGCCAACAGCAGGCTGGCGGCCAGGAAAACGGCAAACAGGCGAAGGAGAGGGGAGATGCGGGTCATGTCCTGCGGTATAATCCGAGCCGCTATTTGATCCGCCCCGAAAGGGTCATCAGCCCGTCGGCGATGGTGATCGACTCGAGCCGAAAGCCCGTGGCGACAGGCCCGAACGAGCCTGTGTAGGCTTCGTTGATGAGCTTGCTGATGGCGTCGTTGAGGCCCTCGGGCGCGTCGAAGGGGCCGAAGTCGGCGGAGGTGACCTGCATGGTGGGCAGGCCTGCCTCGTCGGCGCCGATGGCGAGGACGACCGCCACGTTGGCCGCCAACATGCCGCGCTGGACCTTGCCGAAGACCTGCATCTGGCCGTCGCGCAGGAAGACCTTGGGCTCGGTCATGAACGGGTCGGCCTGCTCGGCCAGTTTATAGGTCAGGTAGGACGTAAGCTGCGACTCGTTGATCTGGAAGGTGATGACGCCCGTGGCCGCGCCCGCTTCGAGGGCCTGTTTGAACTGGTCCTGGATGGATTGGGCGGCCTCGGTGGAGACGGGGATGGCCTCGGCGGGGTAGTCGGGCCCGCCGACGAAGACCGTGCAGGCCAGCGAGGCCAGCGCGAGGGTCAAGATGAGGAATGGAAAGGCGAGTTTCTTCATTTTGCGATAAATACTCCGTTGGTCGGGACGTTCCGTCGAGGCCAACAAGTCAAACTGAACCTGAAATGGGTGGTCTCGATATGCCCCTCGAAGAGCACTCGGGGCTACTCGACCACCGTGCATCACGGATAACACTTATTTTTGAACGGGAGCAATTATAGCATGAGCGACTCTGAAACCACTCCGACCCCCGCGCCCCAGGAGGAACCCACCCTGGCGGTGAAATTGGAGGCCATGTTGTTCGTGGCACCCGAGCCTGTGGCGCCCGCGCAATTGGCCGCCGCCCTGGACGTGACCAACTCGGTGGTCGAGCGCGGCTTGAAGGAACTGGAAGAGGCCCTGCAAGCGCGCGGACTGCGTCTGCAGCGCCACGGCGGGCGCGTGCAGCTCACCTCGGCCCCCGAACTGGCCGAACTGGTGGAGCGTTTCCTCGGCCTGGAGGCGGTCAGTCACCTGAGCCGCGCCGCCCTGGAGACCCTGGCGATCATCGCCTACCAGCAGCCCGTCACCCGCCCGCAGATCGACGCGGTGCGCGGCGTGAACAGCGACGGCATGATGAAGAGCCTGCTGGGCAAGGGCCTGATCATGGAGTCGGGCCGCGCCGATGGGCCTGGCCGCCCGATCCTGTATTCCACCACGCCCGAATTCCTGCAGCACTTCGGCATCAACTCGATCCTCGAACTGCCGCCGCTGGCCCTGCCTGAGTCCGAGGCCGAGAAGCAGGTGGAGTTGTTGAAGGGGTAGGGAGAAGGAAAGAAGAAAGCTTGCCCTGAGCAACGTCAAAGGGAAAAAGGATGGGACGCTGGCGCGAGTCAGTGTCCTTTTTTGCGGAGAGGGGGGACACGGATTGCACGGATTGCACGGAGGGGCACGGAGTTTTTTGAGAGGGATTCACTGCGAGGGGTGGGAGCGCTTAATACAAGAGGCGCAGGCTGCGGTGAGCGCCTGCGCCTCGATTTGCCCGTTGGGTTATTCGCTGGCTGGCGGGTTGTTGCGGACGGCGGGCTTGCGGTCGCTGATGCGCTTGCCGCCGATCATCTTATACTCGGCAGAGTCGTCGCCATAGTTGGCCTTGACGCCCGCCCGCACGCGCTTGACCTTCTTCCAGAGGTCCTCGAAGACCGCGTCGCGCTGGGTGCGCAGTTCGCTGAGGCGGGCTTCCATGTTGTCGATCTCTTCGAGCAGGGGCGTGACGGAGTGGACCTCGGTCTCCAGCGCCTCCTGTGTGAGATCGGTGATGACCATCGTGTTGCCGATGGCCTTCCAGCCCTGGACGACGGACTGGGCCTGCGTTCTGATGTCGGTGGGGTATTTCTTTGCCATGATTTACATCCTCCTGTGCAAATTGGGTTGGGTGGTTCCTCATCCTGGAACCTGCGCTTAGTATCCGATGAAACAGGGGGAGTGTCAATTCTTTTTAATTTCAGTTTTGATAGCTCGGCGCGGACAGGCGAAATAACCTCGCGAGGGCGGGTCTGCGCGGAGGCTGCTTGGAGGAATAGAGCGGGCCTTTCGGGTCTTGCGTCGGGCTTGTCGGGATGAACAGGGGAGGCTTCTGGTTTTACAACCATCCATTCGGGTCAAACACCAGGCCATTCGAGATAGATGGAAGCCAATTCACGCGACCTGGAAGGCGCTTCGGGTTTTACGAAAGGCTATTTGGACAACCCGAATGGCTGTTCGGAGACCCTGGAGGGTTATATGGATTTCCCGAATGGCAATTTGGAAGGGTCGAAAGACGAGTGGGAGACCCTGAAAGGCCGTTTGGAGAACTCGAAAGCCCCTGCGCGGCGGCGCGGGCGCGCGCGGCGTTTTCCCGCCTTACAAAAATAAAAGGTGTGGGAGGTGGACTTTTCCTGTAGGATGGTCTTGTCCTGAGGATCGAATGTTCCTTGTTTCGTTCGAATACATGCAAAATCGAAAAAGACTGGCGTATAATTAGGACACAGCGGGGTAAGTACCGCTCAAAAAAACATGCCGCCGACCCTCACCCTTTCTGCCCTAGAATCTCACCTCTGGGAAGCCGCCAATATTCTGCGCGGCTCGCCCGTGGACCGTACGGACTGGAAGAGCTACATCCTGCCGCTGATGTTCTTCAAGCGCATCTGTGATGTGTGGGATGAAGAGTACGAAGAAGCAGTCAAAACGTACGGGGAAGATTTCGATGACGAGCATCGTTTCGTCATTCCCGAAGGATGTCATTGGAACGATGTGCGCGAAAAGGCTGCCAATGTAGGGACGGCGTTGCAGAACGCCATGCGCGGAATTGAAGCCGCGAACCAGAAGCACCTGTATGGCGTCTTCGGCGATTCGCAATGGACGAACAAAGAACGCCTGCCTGACGCTTTGTTGAAGGATCTGCTAGAACATTTCTCCAGTATCAACCTGGGGAATCAGCAAGTCAGCACGGACATTATCGGTGATGGCTATGAATTCCTGATCAAAAAATTTGCGGACGCAACCAACAAGAAAGCGGGCGAGTTTTATACCCCGCGCAGTGTGGTGCGTTTGATGGTGGATATTCTCAACCCGAAGGAAGGCGAGACCGTGTACGACCCTGCCTGCGGGACGGGCGGTATGTTGCTCGGCGCGGTGGAGCATGTGCGCGCAAAGGGCGGCGACCCGCGCACGTTTTATGGCAAACTCTACGGACAGGAAAAAAATCTGACGACTGCCTCTGTCGCCCGCATGAATCTTCTTCTGCATGGCATGGAAGATTTCATCGTCGAGCGCGGAGATACCTTACGCAACCCCGTTTTCACCGACCCCAGCACGGGCGGACTTGCTACCTTTGATTGCGTGATCGCCAACCCACCGTTCTCACTCGAACAATGGGGGCGTGAGATTTGGGAAAGTGACCCGTGGG
>CALLJA010000250.1 GCA_938008865.1 uncultured Anaerolineales bacterium | reverse complement strand
GGCGGCGGGACACCCTCCCTGCTCTCTGGACCTCAATTCGCCTCCGTTATGAACGCCTTGCGTGCCGCCTTCTCCCTCACCGCCGACGCCGAGGTCAGTATCGAGGCCAACCCAGGCACGATCTCGCCCAAGAAATTTGACTCCATCCGCGCGGCGGGCATCAACCGCATCAGCTTCGGGGTGCAGTCGGCCAACACCGAAGAACTGCGCATGCTCGAACGCATCCACGATTTCTTCACCGTCATCGAAGCGGTCCAAACCGCGCGCCAGGCTGGCTTCGACAACCTCAACCTCGACCTGATCTACGGCCTGCCCGAGCAGACCCTGCAAAGCTGGCAGACCACCGTCCAGCGCATCGTGGACCTGCATCCCGAGCATATCTCCGCTTATGCGCTGACCCTCGAACACGGCACGCCCTTTGGCCGCTGGGCTACGAAGGGATTGCTTCCCTTGCCCGACGCCGACCTGGCCGCCGAGATGTACGAGTGGGCGGACGACTATCTCGAAGCCAACGGGTATGTGCAGTATGAGATTTCGAATTGGGCCATCGACCATGGACCGAGGACCGTGGACCGTGATTTACCGTCCACCGTCCACCGTCTACCGTTGCACTCCTGCCGCCATAATCTGCAATACTGGCGCTCGCTTCCCTATTTAGCTTTTGGCGCAGGCGCGCACGGTTACGCCAACGGCTACCGCTACTCCAACGCCCTGCGCATCAAAACCTACATCGACCGAATTACCCAATTACCAATTACCAATTACCCCTTTCCCCTCACTCCTGCCACGGTCAATCACCATCGCCAGACAGAGAGCGACGACATGGGCGAGTTCATGATGACGGGCTTGCGCCTGACCAAGGCGGGCGTCACGGAATCAGATTTCAGGTCCAGGTTTGGGCGCGGGTTGATGGAAACGTATGGGCGCGAGATCGAAGACCTGGTTCGCAAAGGCCTGCTCGAATGGACGGACGACCGTCTGCATCTGACGAATCGCGGACGGCTGCTGGGTAATCAAGTCTTCATGCAGTTCATTGCTTAAATTCTTCTTTTCCCCTCTTTCTTCTTTCATCCTCCCTGACCGACAATCGCCTCCCAGATCGCGGGCGCGATATGCGTGAGGTCGCTCATGCCTGCGGTGAACTTCCTGCGCGCCTCAGGCTTGCCGATGACCAGCCCGGGCACAGGCGCGTGGGTGTGCTTGCGCACGGAGAGGTCTTCCATGTTGCCGTGATCGGAGGTGAGCAGGACCAGGCCGCTGTCGAAGTCCCAGCTTTCGAGCAGGCCCGCCAGCACGCCGTCGAAGGTCTCCATCTGACGCACGGCCCAGGGCATGTCTTGTTTGTGGCCCGCGTAATCGCTGGCCCAATATTCGAAGAAGGCGAAATCATATTCTGCGGCCAGCGCGGACAAGTTCCTTCCCGCAGAGAGCGGGTCGAGGACGGGCGCTTCGGGGTAGCCGAGCATATCGCGCCAGCCCTGGCCCGTGAAATCGGCTGAGAGGCCGCGGCCCGCGAAGAAGTCCGCTTCGGTGAAGAGCGGCAGTCCCGCGTTGGTGAGCGCCAGCGGAATGGACGAGTACAGCCGCTTGCCCGAGCCGATGCCGTCGAAGTAGCGCGGCGGATAGGCATTCAGCAGGGCGGAGGTTTTGCCCACCGCCTTCAGCCGCCCGAACAGCCCGCCATCCGTCAGCGTGGCGGCGACCTCGGGGTTGGGCTTGGGGCCGTAGTGATAGCCCAACTCGGCGGGGATGTTGCGGCCCGTCAACAGCACAGCCTGTCCCGTGGCCGATTGGGGCGGACCTTTCACCCCCAGGCCTGCATCCAGCGCGAGCAGGGTGGCACGGTCATTCTCATAAGGCGCGGAATCAGCCAGCAGCCTGCGCCCGTCGAGCAGGGCGCGCAGGGTGGGCATGTTGGCACAAGAGAGGGGATTGGTCTCCGGGTTGTCGGCCCCCAGCCCGATGCCATCTAAAAATAAAAAGAGAACGCGCATACCGATAATTTCCTTCCAGACCCTAAAGGTTTCGCGAAGCGAACCTTTAGGGTCTTTTATGTTGATATAAGAACCAAGCCGAGGGACGCGTCCCACGGTCGGCGCCGTCTCGCCGCCAGACAAGGGTCAGGGGCGGGCGGACCAGTTCCAGGTCCGCCTGGCTTAGGCCGAAACTCACGCCCGGGGCTTGGATGAATCCGTACATCAGCCAGAATCCATCGGGAGCCAGCACCCGCTCCAGTTCGCGCAGGTAGGCGGCGCGGTCGGCCACGTTGTGGAAGCAGCCGATGTCGAGCGCCAGGTCGAAGGGGCCGTCGATTCCGTCCAGGCGGGCCGCGTCGCGGACGAGCAACTCCGCCCGCACATTTTCCGCGCGGACCTTCCTGCGAGCCAGTCCAACGGCGCGCGAGGAGAAATCCACGCCTGTGACCGACCAGCCTGCTTTTGCCAGCGTGATGACGTTGGTGCCTGTGCCGCAGCCCAGGTCGAGCGCGCGGCCCGCGGGGCGGTTGGTGATGAACTCCAGCAGTTCGGGCGGGCTGACGCCCGTATCCCAGGGCGGACGTCCGAAATACGAGATGTCGAAGCCCAGCCGTTGCAGCAGGTTCATTTGAGCGAGTCGCGCACTTTTTGCGGGTCGAGACCGCTGATCTGACGCCAGACTTCGTTCCCTTGGGCGTCGAAAAAGATGAAGGTGGGCGTGTATTCAAAACCGTACAGGCCTGTCAACTCGCGCCCGACGGGGTCCTGGATATTCAGGCGGATGATGTGGAGCTGTCCGCTGAGTTCCGTTTCGAGCGCGTCCACCGTCGGGCGGATGGCCGTGCAGGACATGCAATACGGCGACTGGAATTCGAGCAGCACGGGCGTGCCCGCGCCGATCATGTCGCGCACTTTTTGGGCATCATCCATCAGCGGGGTCTGGCGCGGATGCAGGATAGCCCAGGCCATCATCAGCCCGCCCGCGATGACGGCGAAAGCCAGGTAGTCGTTCCAGCGCGGCTTGCGGGTCAGCAGGATTACGCCCGCTACGCCCGCCAGGCCGGCTGCCAGGATCAGGAAGGAATATTGGTTGAAAAGGGTTCCCATGGGGTTTCGGATGAATGTAATGTTTGGAATGGTGACTTCGGATATGACAGTGCTCTTTGACAATTCCCTGTATTTCTTTTAGAATCGCGCAACTGGTTTTATCCCATATAAGGAAGGGTTCTTTCGATGAAAGAGTATACCACCGAGTTCCTCCGCAACGTTGCGCTTGTCTCGCACGGCGGGGCTGGCAAAACCATGCTTGCGGAGGCGTTTCTGCACGTGACGGGGGCGACCACCCGCCTCGGCAAGGTCGAGGACGGGACGACGGTTTCCGACTATGATGACGAGGAAACCCGTCGAAAACTTTCCATCTATTCCAGCGTGATCCCGATCGAACACCGCGATCACAAGATCAATATCATCGACGCGCCGGGCTACACCGACTTCGTGGGCGAGACCATCTCGGCCCTGAGTGTGGCTGACGGCGCGATTATTTTAGTGGATGCCGTCTCGGGCATCGAGGTCGGCACCGAACTGGCCTGGCGCTACGCCGACGAGTTTAACCTGCCGCGCTTCTTCGTTATCAACAAGATGGACCGCGACAACGCCGACTTCGACAAGACCTACGCCGCCGTGGACGAGTTCGTGCGCCTGCATGGCAAACGCGCCCTCAAGGTACACCTGCCCATTGGCCAGAAGCAAGCCTTCAAGGGTGTGGTGGACATCATCGGCATGAAGTCCTACATGGGCGACGGCAAGACCACCGCCGAGATTCCCGCCGACCTCAAGGAAGCCGCCGAGCAGGCGCACTTCGTGCTGGTGGAAGCCGCCGCCGAGGGCGAGGACGAGTTGATGGAGAAGTACCTCGAGAACGGCTCCCTGACCGACGCCGAAATGGTGCGCGGCCTCGAAGATGTGGTCTATGCGGGACAGTTCGTGCCCGTGTTCTGCGCCGCGGGCGGCCACGAGATCGGCGCCATCGCCCTGTTGAACGACATCATCGACCTGCTGCCCTCCCCGAAGAACGCCCCCAAGCGCGCCGCGCAGGGCAAGGACGGCGAGGAAACCCTCAAACCCGAAGACAACGCCCCGCTGGCCGCCTACGTGTGGAAGACGACCGCCGACCCCTTCGTCGGCAAGATGACCTACTTCCGCGTGTATTCGGGCTCGGTCCAGGCGGACGGTCACTTCTGGAACCAGACCAAGTCTGCCGATGAGCGCGTCTCGGGCCTGCACTTCCAGCGTGGCAAGGAAGCCATCGCCTGCAAGACCCTGCACGCGGGCGACATCGGCGTCGTCTCCAAGCTGACGGTCACGACCACAGGCGACACCATCTGTGACAAGAATCATCCGCTCGCGATTGCCGCTCCGAAATTCCCCGCCGCCCTGTACCAGGTGGCTGTCTCCCCCAAGACCCAGGCCGACGCCGCCAAGATCACCCCGACCCTGACCCGCCTGTGCGAAGAGGACATGACCCTCTCCTGGCACAACGAGAAATCCACGGGCCAGACCATCCTGCAGGGTATGGGCGACCAGCACATCGACGTGGCCATCCATCGCGCGCAGACCAAGTTCCAGGTCGGCCTGACCACGATGGAGCCGAAGGTCCCGTACCGCGAAGGCATCACCCGCAAGGCCAGCGCCCAGTACCGCCACAAGAAGCAGACGGGCGGCTCGGGCCAGTTCGGCGAGGTCCACCTACGCATCGAACCCTATCCCGATGGCGATTTTGAGTTCACCGACGAACTGGTCGGCATGAACCTGTCCAAGTCGTACCTGGCGCCCATCGAAAAGGGCATCAAGGCCACGCTGGAACACGGCGCATTCGCGGGCTACCCGATGAGCAACGTCAAGGTCATCGTGTACGACGGCAAGGAACACCCCGTCGACTCGAAGCCGGTGGCCTTCGAAATCGCGGGCCGCGAGGCCTTCAAGCTGGCCGTGCAGGAAGCGGGTCCCGTGCTGTTCGAGCCGATCATGAACGTGCATGTCTACGTCCCCGATGCCCACATGGGCGACGTGATGAGCGACCTCAACACCCGCCGCGGACGCGTGCAGGGCACCGAGACCGAGCGCGGCACCACCACCGTCATCGCGCACGTGCCCATGTCCGAGATGCTGCGCTACACCACGCAGATCCGCTCCATCACGGGCGGGCGCGGTTACTTCACCATGGAGTTCGACCACTACGAGACCGTTCCTTCGCACATCGCCGCCCCGATCATCGAGGCGCACAAGAAGGAAATGGAAGCCAAGAAGGAAGAGTAACCTGGTAATTGGTAACTGGTAGTTTGAAAAAGTCCCGAGGTTATTGCTTCGGGACTTTTCATTTGGGCTTCCTCCCCCCAAATCCCGTTCTTGGATTTGGGGGGAGGCTGGGAGGGGGGCCAGTACAGAGGTAAAATATTTATATGCCCACCGTCCGCCTCCCTTCCTTGATGAAATACTATGTGGACAACCAGCACGAGATCGCCGTGCCCGCCGCGAGTGTGGCCGAGTTGGTGGACAACCTCCTCGCGCGGTATCCCGCCTTGCGCCCACACCTGTTCGACGCGCAGGGCAGCCTGCGCCGACATTTCAACGTTTTCGTCAACGGCGCGAACATCCGCGACCTGAACGGCATGGACACGCCCCTCACCGACGGCGACAAAGTGATTCTGATGGCTTCTGCGGCTGGAGGATAAATGCTCCCTGAACTTTCCCACGAAGAGATTCTGCGCTACTCGCGCCACCTGCTCATCCCCGAAGTCGGCCTGGATGGTCAACGCAAGCTGAAGAACTCGTCGGTGCTGGTCATCGGCACGGGCGGACTCGGCTCGCCCGTGGCGCTCTACCTGGCGGCGGCGGGCGTGGGCCGCATCGGCCTGGTGGACTATGACGTGGTCGACGCAACCAACCTGCAGCGGCAAGTCATCCACGGCGCGTCCACGGTGGGCCGCCTCAAGGTCGAGAGCGCGCGCGCGAAGATGCTCGACCTCAACTCGGACATCCAGGTGGACGTCTACAACGAGCCGTTCACCTCCGCCAACGCCATGCGCATCGCCAAGGATTATGACGTGCTGATCGACGGCACCGACAATTTCCCGACGCGTTACCTCTCCAACGACGTGGCCGTCTTCCTTGGCAAGCCCAACGTCTACGGCTCGATCTTCCGCTTCGATGGGCAGGTCAGCGTCTTCGATGCCCGCCGCGGACCGTGCTACCGCTGCCTGTTCCCCGAACCGCCGCCGCCTGGACTGGTCCCCACCTGCGCGGAGGGCGGGGTGCTGGGCGTCCTGCCTGGCACCGTCGGCACGCTGCAGGCTACCGAGGCGCTCAAACTGCTGCTCGGGGTCGGCGACCCGCTGATCGGCAAGCTGCTGCTTTACAACGCGCTCGACATGTCCTTCGACTTCGTCACGCTCAAGAAGAATCCCAAATGCCGCGTGTGCGGACCGAACGCCGACATCCACGAGTTGATCGACTACGAGGAATTCTGCGGCGTGCCAGGCCACGACCACGAGGACGGCTCGGCGGGCGCGGATTGGGACATCGAGGCCCCGAAGCTGGCCGCTGCCCTGTCCCTGGACCCCAGCCTGCTCCTGCTCGATGTGCGCGAACCGCACGAGTTGCAGATCTCCGCGCTACCCCGCGCCCTCAACATCCCGCTGGGACAACTCGCCTCGCGCCTCTCCGAACTGGACTCGGCCCGCGAGATGGTCGTCTTCTGCAAAGCAGGCACCCGCTCGGCGCGTGCGCTTGAACTGCTGGTTAGCGCGGGCTTCAAGAAGGTCAAGAACCTCAAAGGCGGAATCAACGCCTGGGCCAGGGAAGTGGATACGTCGTTGCCGATCTACTAGCCATCATTGCGAGGGCGGTTGGTGGTCGAGTAGCCGCGCTCTTGTTCTTCGCGGTGTATCGAGACCCCGCCCGAAGCAATCTCGTGTTTTTAGAAAGTGGAAAGAGGAAAGACGAAAGAATCTCCCATCAGCCGTGGTGGGAGATTTTGTTTTATCTCTCGAGTCTCTTTCCTCTGTGCGGTAAAATACTCTTAGACCAAAGGAGAGAAAACATGTCGGGATTACCGGAATCGAAGGAATTGCGCGTCTTCAACAACATCCTGGGGGCGATGGGGAATACGCCGCTCGTCAAGCTGGAGCGGATCGGGCGGGACTTGCCCGTGCCCTTGTATGCCAAATTGGAATTCATGAACCCGGGCGGCTCGGTCAA